>CP144810.1:115598-250393 GCA_036689385.1 Candidatus Stammera capleta
ATATTATTATTGTAACATATTATATAAATATATAATTATATATTTATATAATATGTTACAATAATAATATATAAATATATAAATATATAAAAACTATGTAATGTGAATTATTTAATATAAATTTTAAATGAAATAAAAATATTTACTAAATAATTCACTAATTACATAATAAAATTCAAATATAAATTGAATTATAATTATTTAACTTAAATTATTAAAATAAAAGTTAAATTTTATAAAGGAACTACATTAGTAGCTGAAGGCCCTTTAGCACCATTAGTAATTTCAAATTCAACAGATTGACCTTCAGTTAAAGTTTTAAAACCACTACTTTGAATTGCTGAAAAATGAACAAAAACATCTTTATCACCATTAACTGGAGTAATAAAACCAAAACCTTTTGATTCATTAAACCATTTAACATTACCTTTTACTCTTGTAGACATCAATATTACCTTTTAAAATAAAATATAATCTATTAATATAGATTATCATATATAAATTTTAAATCAAATATTTTAATAAAATATTTATTTATAATTTAAATATATATGAGATATAGCTACAGCTATAGCATCAGTAATATTTAAATCTAAATCATTTTTAATATTAAATATATTTCTTATATATAAATTAATATCTAACTTATTAACTTTTTTTTTATAAAAAATACTACTTCTAATTATATTTATATTATATTCATAAATAGGTATAAAATTATTAGTAGCTGCTAAAATTATTATAGCATTAACTTGATTTAATTTAAAACTAGTATTTAAATTATTTTTTAAAAATGTTTTTTCAATGACTAATTCAAAAGGTTTAAAAATTAAAAATAAATTTAAAATATTATTATAAATTTTATTTAATCTAATATTAAATATATTAGACTTACTTTTTATACAACCTCCAGATATATAAACAATATTATTATTAAAATTATAATTATCTATTTCTAAAATACCATATCCAGTACAATAAGTACCAGGATCAATTCCAATAATTCTTCTTTTATTCATAAATTAACAAGGAGCTTCAGTTAAAAAACAAAAACCAGATGTAGATTTAGGAAAAGCTATAACATCTTTAATACTATTTTTATTTGTTAATATCATTAATAAACGATCTAATCCAATAGCTAAACCAATATGAGGAGGAGTTCCATATTTTAAAGAATTTAAAAAAAATCCATAATAATTAATTTGAAAATCTTTTTTAATATTTAAAATATCAAATATTTTAATTTGTAAATCATAATTATCTATTCTTTTAGATCCACTACCTAATTCAAATCCATTAATAACTAAATCAAATGAAGTAGAAATTATATTTAAATAATTATTATCTTTTAAATCAAAAATATTACATTTAGGTTTAGTAAAAGGATGATGAAAAACATCCAATTTATTAAAATTATTAATAAAAAACATAGGAAAATCAGTAATTCAAATAGGATAATATTTATCTTTTTTAAATAATTTAAAATAATCACAAAAAAAATTCCTTATATCTAACAAATTATCTATATATAAAGAATTACCTAAAAATATAAAATATACACCACCTACATTAGGTTTTAATTCAAATAAAACTTTTTGAATTAAATAATCACTAATATCTAAAAAATTATTAGATTTTAGATAATTATATTTATTATTTTCAAAACTAATAATCTCTATAAAAAAAACATCCTTTAAATTAAAATTATTTAATAAATAAATATTTAAATAATTAAAATCAAAATATAATTTATCTTTAAATACAAATAATTCTAAAATAATATTATTATTTATAATATTTAATAAAATATTATTTTTTTTAAAAAAATTATATATAATATTATTAAATTTTAATGGATTTCTTAGATCTGGTTTATCAGTACCATAATTTAATAAACAATCATTATACTTAATAATTAAAAATTTATTTAACTTAATATTTAATATATTAAATCATATCTTATAAATTAATTTATTAATTAATTTTTTAATAAAATTAAAACTTACAAAAGATAATTCTATATCTAATTGTGTAAATTCTGGTTGTCTATTAGATCTAAAATCCTCATCTCTAAAACATTTAACTATTTGATAATATTTATCTATTCCACCTATCATTAATAACTGTTTAAAAATTTGAGGAGATTGTGGTAAAGAATAATACTTACCTTTAATAATTCTACTTGGAACTATAAAATCTCTTGCTCCCTCTGGAAAAGATTTTGTTAAAAAAGGAGTTTCAATATTTAAAAATTCTTTTTTATTAAAATAATTATGTATTATATAATTCAAATTAGATCTAATTTTTAAAATATTAAATACATTTTCATTTCTAAAATCTAAATAACGATATTTAAATCTAATTTTATCACTATTTTTACTATAAATATCTAATGGTAATATATTAGAAATATTTAATATACATAACTTATCAACTAACATCTCAATATTATTAATATCTCTTAAAATTATTTTTCCATAAACTTTAATACAAGATTGAATAGTTAATTTTTTTGAAATATTTCATATATATATATTATTTTTAGATACTACTAATTGTAATATTCCTGTATTATCTTTTAAATTTAAAAAAATAATATTTTTTAAAATACGTATATTAATTAATCAACCATAAACTTTAATAAATTTATTAATATACTTTTTATTATTAATAAAACCACAATAACATCTATTCATATTATTAAATTAATTATATTTATAAATAAAAATTTATTATATTATAATATATAATTATTAAATTAATTTATTAAATTAAAAATGAATATTAAAAAATATATATCAAACAAAATAAAAAAAATTTTAAAAAATACAAATATTAAAAACTATAATAATTTTAAAATTAAAAATAATAATAAATTTAGTGATTATCAAATAGATGGTTTAATAGAATTATCTAAAAAAGAAAACATTAAAATTAATATATTATTTAAAATAATTAAAAAAAAACTAATAAAAAAAAAAATATTTAATAAAATTAAAATAATAAATCCAGGATTTATAAATATATTTTTAAATAAAAAATATATATCAAAAATAATAAATAAAATTTCAAAAAAAAAAAATTTTAATATTAAAAAAAAAAAAAAAAAAAAAATTATAATTGATTATTCTTCTCCAAATATAGCAAAACAAATGCATATAGGTAATTTAAGATCTACAATAATTGGAGATTGTGTTTCAAAAATATTAAAATTTTTAGGACATAAAATAATTAAAATAAATCATATAGGAGATTGAGGAACACAATTTGGAATTATAATAACATGAATAATTAAATTCAAATTATATAAAAAAATAAAAGATATAAATTATATAGAAAAAATATATAAAAAATCACAAAAGGAATTTAATAAAAATAAAAAATTTGCAAAATTATCTAGAAAAAATGTAGTTAAACTACAAAAAAAAAAAAAAAAAATTATAAAAATATGAAAAAAAATAGTAAATATTACTATAAAAGAAAATCAAAAAATATATAATTATCTAAACATAGATCTAAAAATAAAAAATAATATAGGAGAAAGTTTTTATCAAAAAAAAATGAAAAAAATAGTAGACGATCTTATAAATAAAAAAATAGCAAAAAAAAATAAAAAATCTATTATAATATTTTCAAAAAAAAAATTTCCTATTATAATACAAAAAAAAGATAAAGCATTTTTATATAGTACAACAGATATAGCATCAATAAAATATAGATTTGAAAAATTTAATATAAATAAAATAATATATTTTACAGATTTTAGACAAAAAGAATATTTTAAACAAATATTTTATATATGTAAAAAAGCAAAATATATACCTAAAAATTTTCCAATAAAACATTATAGCTTTGGATTAATATTAAATAAAAATGGTAAACCAATAAAATCAAGAAAAGATTACAATTTAGATATAAAATCAATAATAAAAGAAATAAAAATAAAATCTAAAAAATTAATAAAAAAAAAATGTATATATAGTAAAAATAAAATAAATAGAATTATAAAAAAAATAACAATAGGTGCCATAAAATATATGGATCTATCAAAAAATAGAAAAACTAATTATATTTTTGATATAAATAAAATTATATGTTTAAAATCTAATACAGGTCCATATATACAATACTCATATACAAGAATAATATCTATTTTAAGAAAAAATAATACAAATACAACAAAATCAATTAAAAATAATAAATTTTTTATTATATCTAAATTAGAATATAAAATATGTCAACAAATATTAAATTTTGAAACAATAATAAATAAAACATATAAAAAATATAAACCAAATATATTATGCCTATACTTATATAAAATAAGTTCATTATTTTCTAATTTTTATGAAAAAGAAAATATTTCATATATTAAAAATATAAAAATTAAAAAAAGTAAATTAAAATTAATAGCTATAATATCAAAAATATTAAGAATAGGTTTATCAATATTAGGAATACCTATTCTATACAATATATAAAAAACTAAAAAACTATTTTTTGACCTATAGTAAATCTAAAATTTAAATAAAAACTTTTATATGTATAAACATTATAAAAATATTTATTAAATAAAAATATAATTTTATCTATATTCAAAATAGAATGTTCTAAAATTAATCAACCATTATTATTTAAATAATAATATGAACATTCTATAATATAATTTATATCTTTAAAACCTTTATTATTAGAAACTAAAGAAATATATGATTCATAACGTAAATCTTTTTTATTCAAACAACTATCTTTATTCCATATATAAGGAGGATTACTTATTATTAAATCAAAAAAATTATATTTTTTTAAATTATTAAATCAATTACTTTTTAAACATTTAACATTTAATAAATTTAATTTTTTAATATTATATTTAATTAAATTTACACATAAATAATCTATATCTAATGCTCAAACCAAAGTATTAATACAATTTTTAGCTATTGATAAAGAAATTACACCAGAACCAGATCCTAAATCTAATATTTTAATTAAATTTTTATATTTAATAAAATTAATAATAAAATCTACCATAATTTCAGTACTAAATCTAGGTATAAAAATATCATTATATATTTTAAATTTAATATTTAAAAAAAGACATTCTCTTAAAATATAACATAAAGGTTCACCTTTTAATCTTCTTATTAAAAATAAATTTAAATATTCAATATTATTATTACTTAATTTAAAATTAATATTTAATTCTATTCAAATTCTATTTCTATTTAAAACATATTCTAAAAAAATATAACTATCATTTAATATATAACTATTTGTTTTAGAATATAAATAAACTTTATATAATCAATTAATTATTTTCATTATTAATTAAAATCTAATTTATGTTTTAAATTTTTAATTAAAGGTTTTAATAATAAATTTAAATTACCATTTAAAATTTTATCTAATGAATAAATATTTAAATTTATTCTATGATCTGTAACCCTATTTTGAGAAAAATTATAAGTTCTATTTCTATCATTACGGTAACCACTTCCTAATAAATTTTTTTTTTTTAAACTATTTTCCTTAATAACTTTATTTTTTTCAAAATTATATACACGAGATTTTAATACTTCTAATGCCTTAGATTTATTTTTATGTTGAGACCTTTCTTTTTGACATTCTACTACTATTCCTGTAGGTATATGAGTTATTCTTACAGCAGAATCTGTTGTATTAACATGTTGTCCTCCAGCACCAGAAGATCTAAAAGTATCTACTTTAATATCATTATTATTAATTATAGGTAAATTAATTAATGGAACTACAGGTATAACAGCAACAATACAAGTAGATGTATGAATTCTACCTTGAGATTCTGTTTTAGGAACTCTTTGAACTCTATGACCACCAGATTCATATTTTAAATACTTATAAACATTATTACCAATAATTTTAACTATTATATATTTATAACCTTTATAAATATTATTACTAAAACTAATTAATTCAACTTTTCAATTCATTATTTCAGAATATTTGTTATACATTTTAAATAAATCACTAACAAATAAGCATGCTTCATTTCCTCCTGTACCAGAATATATCTCCAAATAAACATCTAATTTATCATTTTTATTATATTTATTAATAAATAAATATTTATTTAATTTAATTTTAATCTTTTTAATAATAATATTTAATCTATTTTTATCCTTTTTAACTAAATTACATAATTCTATATCATTTTTTAAATCTTTTAAAGAATTTAATTCATTTTCATATTTAATTAAATCTAAAAACTTATTTTTAACTTTCAATAAACTAGAATATTCTTTAAATAAATCAATATCAAAATTTACATTTAAAGAATTATTAATATATAAAATACTTTTTAATTTTGATAATCTTTTTTTTAATTTAACAAATTCTAAATTTAAATTTTTATCCATATTTAAATACTAATAAAATAAATAATATAATTTTATTATAAAAAAGAACTAATTAAATTATAATATAAAAATAAAATATATTAAATATTTCATAAAAATTAAAAATAAAATATAAATAAATATATAATATAATTTATAAATATAAATAAATAAAATAATATGAGTATAAAATTAATAATAGGAATAGGAAATAAAAATAAACATTTAAAAAATACTAGACACAATATAGGTATATGATTCATAAAAAAATTATTAAATAAAAAAAAAATAATATTAAATAAAATATATAAATTAAATATAAAAAATAAAAAAATATATATATATATACCAAATTCTTATATAAATAAATGTGGAAAATATATAAAAAAAATAAAAAAAAAATTAAAAATAAAAACTAAAAATATATTAATAGTATATGATGATATAAATATATTACCAGGATATTCTAAAATAGAAAAAAAAAACAAAAAAAAAATTACACATAATGGTATAAAAAATATTATTAAAAAAATAAAAAAAAAAAATTTTTATAAATTAAGAATAGGAATAGGAAGACCTAAAAAAAATATAGATTTAAAAAAATTTGTATTATCAAAACCTAATAAATTAGAAAAATTATTAATTAAAAAAAGAATTAAAAAATGTATTTTTTATATTAAAAAATTAATTAAAAATAATAATTTTATTAAAATACAAAATTTATTAAATTAAAAAAAAAACAAAATGTTTAAAAAAATAAATAAAATTTATAAAATAAAAAAATATTTTAAAAATAAAAATAAATCATTTATAAAAAAAATAAATTATAAAATATATCTTTCAGGTAGATTAATATCTAAAAGAATTATGAAAAAAAATATATTTTTTAATATACAAGATATTAAAGAAAATATACAAATATTAGCAAACTATAAATATTTAAAAAAAAAATATATAAATATAATTAAAAAATCTAATATAGGAGATATAATTTATTTATATGGATATTTACACAAAACATTTACACAAGAATTAACAATAAAATGTAAATTTATTAAAATACTTATAAAAATAAATAAATATTTACCTGATAAATATAATAAAATAAAAAATAAAGAAAAAAAATTTAGAAAAAGATATTTAGATTTAATAATAAATAAAAAAACTAGAAAAAATTTTTTAAATAGAATAAAAATAATTAAATATATAAGACAATATTTAAATAATAATGATTTTTTAGAAGTAGAAACACCTATGTTACATTCTATACCAGGAGGAGCCATAGCAAAACCATTTATAACATATCATAAAAAATTAAATACAAAAATGTATCTTAGAATAGCACCAGAATTATATTTAAAAAAATTAATAATAGGAGGTTTTACAAAAATATTTGAATTAAATAGAAATTTTAGAAATGAAGGAATATCTAAATTACATAATCCTGAATTCACTACTATAGAAATATATAAAGCATATTCAAATTATAAAAGTATGATGAAATTAGTTAAAAATATAATTAACTATTTAATAAATAATATATTTAGAAATAAAAATTTTTATATAAATAAAAAAAAAATAAATTTAAACAAAAAATATAAAATTTTAACTATAAAAAAAGCTATATATAAATATTCAAAATATTTCAATAATATAAAAGAATTAAACAATAAAAAAATAATAAAAAAAATAGCAAAAAAATTAAATATAAATATAAAAAATAAAAAAGGAAAAATATTAGAAAAAATATTTAAAATAACTACAGAAAAAAAAATAATACAACCTACTTTTATTACTGAATATCCAATAGATATATCACCTTTAGCATTAAATAACAAAAAAAATAATAAAATAGCTGATAGATTTGAATTATTTATAGGAGGTTATGAAATAGCTAATGGTTTTTCAGAATTAAATAATTATAAAGAACAAAAAAAAAGATTTATAAAATTAAACAAAAAAAATTATGATAAAAATTATATATCAGCATTAAAATATGGATTACCACCAACATCTGGTATAGGAATAGGAATAGATAGACTATGTATGATACTAACTAATAGTAGTTCTATAAAAGATATAATTCTTTTTCCTACATTAAAAAAAAAAAATTAATTTAAAATATTAAATTTATATAAAATTTTTAACATAAATTTTTTATTAAAAAATATATTTAATTTTTTAATATTATTATTATTTATAATTTGAAATCTAAAACTATTAGTATAAAAATTATTTAAAAATAAATTATTTTTAATAATATAATTTTTAAAAATAAATAATTCATTATAAAAATTTAATAAATCATTTTTATCAAATTTTAATATAAAATAATTAAAAATTAAATTATTTTCAATACTATAATTATCATAATCATTTAAAATTATAACAAATAATATATTTTTAATCTTATAAAAAAATTTTTTAATAAAAAAAATATTAAAATTAAATAAATTATTAATAGAAATTAAAGATATATCATTATTTAAATTCATATTAATATCTAAAGAAAATGTTTTTATTTCTAAATTTATACAATTTATATCACATATATTATTATTATTATTAAAAAAATTTATATAACTTTCAATTAATTTACCTATAAAACCTTTATTTAATTTATCTTTATAAGAAACTTTATAATTAATATAATTAATTAATTCTAATATAGAATATCCACAAATATTATTTAATATTTTTAATATAATATTTTCAATTAATAACATAAATAAAATAATATATATAAAATCAATTTAATTATAATTATTATATTATAAAAAAAATAATAATATAATATAAAATAATTTAAAAAAGTTAATAAATATATGAATATAAAATGTGGAATAATAGGATTACCTAATATAGGAAAATCAACTTTATTTAATATTTTAACAAAACAAAAATGTAAAAATAAAAATTTTCCATTTTGTACTATAAATAAAAATATAGGATTTTCCTTAATAAAAGATAAAAATTTAAAAAATATATCAAAACTATCAAAAAAACCAAAAAATATAAAATTATCAAAAATAATATATATAGATATAGCAGGATTAATAAAAGGTTCTAATTTAGGATTAGGATTAGGAAATAAATTTTTAAATAATATAAAAGAAACAAATATAATATTACATATAATAAGAATATTTAAAAATAAAAAAATAATTAATTTCTATAGAAAAATAAATCCAATAAAAGACATTAAAATAATTAATAAAGAAATAACTCTATTCGATTTAAAAACATTAAAAAAATATAAAAAAAAAAATATAATAAATAAAAGTATAATTAATAAAATTATAAATATATTAAAAAAAAAAAAAAAAATAAAAATAAATAAATTAAATAAAGAAGAAATAAATATAATAAAAAAAATAAATTTATTAAATTTAAAACCTAAAATTTATATTTTAAATATAAATAAATATAAAAAAGAAAAAAAAATAATAAAAAAAACAAAAAAATATATAATTAAAAAACTAAAAAACAAAAATATAATAACTTTAAATATTAAAAAATATAAAAAACAAAAATATATAAAACACAATAAAATAAATGATATTAAAAAAAAAAGTTTAAAATTATTAAATTATATTACATTTTATACTACAAATGAAAATATAACATCATCATGAATTATACCTAAAAATACCAAAATAATAAATGCTTCAAAAAAAATACATAGTGAATTTAAAAAAAAATTTATTAAATCATATGTAATAAATTATAAAAAATTTATTAAATATAATGGATGAAAAAAACTAAAAAAAAATGGAAAATTAAAAATAAAAGGAAAAAATTATAAAATTAAAAACAAAGATATTATATATATAATAAAAAATAAATAAAATATAAAATAATTAAAAATTTAAAATATAAAATATAAAATTAAATAATATATAATATTATATATATATTAATTAAAATATTTTTTTTTTTAAATTTAATATTTAAATTTAAAAATAATTTAAAAATATATTTTTTAATTTATAATAATAATAAAATAATATAAAGGAGAAAATATTGATAGCTATAATAATATGTATGCATGGTAATTTAGGAATAGAAATGTTAAAAACTATAAAATTAATAATAGGAAAACAAAAAAATATAAAATCAATAAATTTTTTATCAGGAGAAAATACAGATAATATAATAAAAAAATATAAAAAAAAAATTAAAAAATTAAAAACAAAAAAAGGAATAATGTTTTTTGTTGATATTTTAGGAGGAAGTCCATTTAACGCTGCTAATAGTATATTACATTATAATAATAAAATAAAAGGAGAAATAATATCAGGTACTAATATACCTATGTTATTAGAAGTTTTAATATCAAGAAAAAATAAAAATATAAATGAATTAACAAATATTGCATTAAATAGTGGTAAAGAAGGAATAAACATTACTAAATTTAATAAAAAAAAATAAAAAATTATATGAAAATTATATTAACTAGAATAGATGATAGATTAATACATGGACAAGTATGTACTGGATGAAGTAAAGAATTAAAAATATCAAGAATAATAGTTATAAATGATAAAATATATAAAGATCCAATTAGAGTAAAATTATTAAAACAAGTATCTCCACCAAGTATAAATTCACATGTAGTAAATATAGATAAATTTATTAAAGTATATAAAAATCCAAAATATTTAAAAGATAAAGTTTTATTATTATTTACTAATCCAAAAGATATAATTAAAGTAATTAAAAAAGGAATAAAAATAAAATCTATAAATATAGGAGGTATGTCATATAAAGAAGGTAAAAAACAAATAACAGATGCAATATCAGTAAATAAAGAAGATATTAAATCTTTTTATAAATTAAATAAAATGAATATAGAATTAGAAATAAGAAAAGTTCCTAACAATAAAAAAATAAATATAATGAATATATTAAAAAAAAATAAATAAAAATAAATAAAGGTATTAAAATGGAAATTACATCACTAAAATTAATATTAATTTTTTTAGTAAGTTTTATAATAGGAATGGAATCTATATTAGATCAATTTCAATTACACAGACCATTATTAGCATGTACATTAATAGGTATAATACTAGGAGATATAAAAAATAGTATTATTATAGGAAGTACTTTAGAAATAATGTCTCTAGGATGAATTAATATAGGAGCAGCAATTTGTCCTGACTGTGCATTAGCATCTATAATTTCAACATTACTTGTTATATTAGGAAAACAAAATATAGGATCAGGAATAACTTTAGCAATACCAATTGCTGCAGCTGGTCAAATACTTAATATTATAGTAAGAAGTATAAATATAAGTTTTCAACATTTAGCTGACAAAGTAATAAATAATAATAAAAATACAATATATTTATCATATTTACATTTAATATCATTAACAATACAAGCATTAAGAATATCAATACCAGTTATTATATTTAGTTATTCTATGAAAACTAAAATAATAAAAAATATATTTAATTTAATTCCTAAAATAATTACTGATGGACTAAATATAGCAGGAAATATAGTAGTAACTATAGGATATGCTATGGTTATAAATATGATAAAAGAAAAACATTTAATGCCATTCTTTTTTTTAGGATTTATAATATCAGGATCAACTAAATTTAATTTATTATCATTAGGAATGATAGGAATAATAATATCAATAATATATATACAATTATCACCTAAATATTATATTAAAAATAAAATAAATAAAAAAAATAATAAAAAAGTTAATGATGATGAATTAGATTAAATAAGAGAATAAAAATATGAATAATAAAAATAAAATAACTAAAACAGATATTAATATAGCATTAATACGTAGTACTTTAATACAAGCATCATGAAATTTTGAAAGAATGCAAGCACTAGGTTTTTGTTATTCTATTAAACCTATTTTAAATAAATTATATAAAAATAATAAAAAAAATAAAAAAAAAGCATTTAAAAGACATTTAGAATTTTTTAATACACATCCATATATGGTAGGTCCAATATTAGGAATTACAATTGCTATGGAGGAAGAAAAAGCAAATAATAATAAAAAAATAAAATCTAAATCTATAAGAAATATAAAAGTAGGACTTATGGGACCATTAGCTGGAATTGGAGATCCAGTTTTTTGAGGAACAATAAGACCTATATTATCAGCAATAGGATCTGGATTATCAATAAATGGAAGTATAATAGGACCTATATTTTTCTTTATATCATTTAATATTATAAGAATATCTGTTTTATATTATGGTATACATTATGGATATAAAAAAGGTATAAATATTGTTAAAGATCTAAATGAAAACTTTTTAAAAAAAATAACTGAAGCTTCATCTATATTAGGATTATTTATACTTGGATCATTAGTAAATAAATGAACTAAAGTTAAAACACCAATAGTTATAACTAATATAATAAAAAATGGAAAAAATACTGAATTAAAATTACAAAATATATTAGATGAACTAATACCAGGAATATTACCATTAATAATAACTATGTCATGTATGTGATTACTTAATAAAAGAGTAAATCCATTAACATTAATGATAATTATATTAATAATAGGAATAATTGGAAATTATTTTAAAATATTAGCTTAATTATTTATTATAAAAATATTAAATAAAAATTTTAATACAAAAAATATAAATGTATTAATATAAAATAAATAAAATTTTATAAAAAAAAAAATAAAAATATTAAATTTTATTAATAATTATAAATTTAAACAATAATAGAAATAAAAAAAATAATATACCCATATAAAAAATTTAAAATTATATGGGTATAAAAATTAATTAACAAAAATAAAACTATATTATTATAAAATAAAATATAAATGAAAAAAATAAAAAAAATAAATATAGAATATGAATTAAAAAAATCATATTTAGACTATGCAATGTCAGTTATAATAAATAGAGCATTACCAGATGTAAGAGATGGTTTAAAACCAGTACATAGAAGAATAATATATTCAATGTATATATTAAAAAATTTCTATAATAAACAATATAAAAAATCAGCTAGAATAGTAGGAGATGTTATAGGAAAATATCATCCACATGGTGACAATGCTGTATATGAATCAATTGTAAGAATGACACAAAAATTTTCTATAAGATATCCATTAATTGATGGACAAGGAAATTTTGGATCTATAGATGGAGATCCTGCAGCTGCAATGAGATATACAGAAATAAAAATGTCTAAAATATCAAATGAATTTATAAAAGATATAAAAAAAAAAACAGTAAAATTTATATATAATTATGATTCAACAGAAAAAATACCTAAAATATTACCAACTACAATACCCAATATACTAATAAATGGAGCTACAGGAATAGCTGTTGGAATGACTACAAATATACCTCCACATAATATAACTGAAGTAATGAATGCATTTATTAAATTTATTGAAAATAAAAAAATAACTACAAAAAACTTAATTAAATATATTAAAGGTCCAGATTTTCCTACAGGAGCTATAATAGAAGATAATAAAGGAATATATAATGCATATAAAAATGGAAAAGGAAGAATAAATATAATAGCAAAAATAAAAATAGAATTAAATAAAAAAAAAAATAAAAAATATATAATAATAAATGAATTACCATATCAAATTAATAAATCTAAATTAATAGAAAAAATAATAGAATTAATAAAAATAAAAAAAATAAATGAAATAAATAAAATAAGAGATGAATCAGATAAAGATGGAATGAGAATAGTAATAGAAACAAAAAAAAATATAAAAAAAAAAATATTAATAAATAAATTAATACATTTAACTAACTTAAAAATATCATATAATATAAATATAGTAGCTCTATATAAAAATAAACCTCAAATATTAAATCTAAAAAAAATAATAAAAATTTTTATTAATTATAGAAAAAAAATTATAACAAATAAAATAATATTTAAATTAAAAAAATATAAAAAAAAATTAAATATAATAGAAGGATTTTTAATAGCATTAAATAATATAGAAAAAATATTATATATAATTAAAAAATCAAAAAATAAAATATCACTAATAAAAAATATTACAAAAAAAAAATGAAAAATATATAAAAAATATAAAATAATAAATAAAAAAAATAAATATAATTTAACAAAAAAACAAACAAATTATATAATAAAATTAAGTTTAAAAAAACTTACAAAATCAGAACAAAAAAATACATATATAAGATATAAAAGAATAAATAAAAAAATAAATAAATTTAAAAATATATTAAATAATAAAAATTTAATAAAAAATATAATTAAAAAAGAATTTATAAATATAAAAAATAAATATGGTGATAAAAGAATAACAAAAATAATAAAAAAAACAAAAAAAATTAAAATATATGATTTAATTAAAAAAGAAAAAATAATAATATTATTATCAAAATTTAAATATATAAAATATATAAAAATAAATAAAATAAAAACACAAAATATAAGATGTAAAGGAAAAAAAATAATAAAATTAAAAGAAAATGATTATATAAAAAATTCAACAATAACTAATACACATTCAAAAATAATTTTATTTACAAATAAAGGAAAAATATATCCTATAAAAGTATTTAAAATACTAAATAATAATAAAAAAAATGGAAAACCAATAATAAATTTCAATAAATCAATTAAAGAAAATGAAAAAATAACATTTATATTATCAATAAATAAAAATATAAAAAAATATATAATTATAATAACAAAATTAGGATTAATAAAAAAAATATCAACTAATAAAATAAATTTTAATAGAAAAAATGGTATTAATATAATAAAATTAAAAAAAAAAGATAAAATAATAGAATCATATATAACAAATGGAAAAAATAATATAATAATTTTTACTAAAAATGGAAAATCAGTAAAATTTTCAGAATCATTAATAAGAAATATGAATAAAAATTCATTTGGAATAAAAAGTATTAATTTATCTAATAAAGATTATGTAGTTTCAATAAATAAAATAAATAACAGAAAAATAAAAAAAAAATATATAACTATAATTACAAATAAAGGATATGGTAAAAAAACTTTAATAAAAGAATTTCCTAAAAAATCAAGAGCAACAAAAGGTTTAATATCAATTAAATTGAATAAAAAAAATGGTAATATATCAAAAACAATAACTTCAAAAAATAAAGATAAAATAATAATTTTAACTAATACTGGAAAAATATTAAAAATATATAATAAAAATATAAGTATTTTAAAAAGAAATACACAAGGTATAATAATTATTAAATTAAATAAAAATGAAAAAGTTATAAATATTATAAATTTATAAACAATGTACTGATAATGTATTACTTCCAGAAGAAAAAACACCAGAAATCATAATTACTATATCACCTAATTTAGCATATCCAGTAGATAATGATAATTTCTTACCAATATTATAAAAATCATTATTAGATTTAATGTTTTTAACTACTAAAGAAATAACACCTTTAATTAAAATTAATTGATTAGATAATTTTTCATTATCAGTTAAAGCTAAAATAATAGACTTAGGAAAATATTTTCTAATAAAATTAGGAGACTTTCCATTTTTAGTATAAACTAATATTAAAGGAGAATTTAATTTTTTAGATATATCAACAGAACTTTTACATATAGCTTCATTTATAGAAATATATTTATTATCTTTATAATCTATATTTAAATTATCTAAAGAATTATCTGATCTATTACAAATAATAGACATAATTTTAACACAATCAATAGGATAAATACCTTTAGCACTTTCTCCTGATAACATTACTGCATCAGTACCATCTAATATAGCATTAGCTATATCACCTGCTTCAGCTCTAGTAGGTCTAGGATTTTTAATCATAGATTCTAACATTTGAGTAGCAGTAATAACAAATTTACTATTTAAATTACATTTTCTAATCATTATTTTTTGATTAAATATTACATCTTCAACAGGTATTTCAACACCCAAATCACCTCTAGCAACCATTATACCATCAGATACATTTAATATTTTATCAAAATTATATAAACCTTCTCTATTTTCAATCTTAGAAATAATTTTTATATTATTTCCATTATTTTTATCTAAAAAATCTCTTATTTCCAATACATTACTTTCATTTCTAATAAAAGATGCTGCTATAAAATCTACATTATTTTTACAACCAAATTTTAAATCTTCTTTATCTCTATCAGATAAATAAGGTAAACTTATATTAATTCCAGGTAAATTAATACTTTTATTTTCACCTAAAACACCACTATTTAAAACTTTACAAATAACTTTATAATTATACTTTTTAATAACAATCATAGATATTAATCCATCATCTACTAATATATTATTCCCCACATTAACATCATTAAAAAAATTTTTATATGTAACAGCTACTTCATTATTATTACCTAAAAAATATTTATTATTACATAAAAAAGAAAAATATTGATTTCTTTTTAATAAAACTTCTTTAGATTTATATAATTTTAATGTACGTATTTCTGGACCTTTAGTATCTAAAATAATAGAAATTTTTTTATTAAGTTTATTACTAGCCCATTTTAAATTAGATATATAAATTTTATAATCATTATAATTACCATGAGAAAAATTTAATCTAGCTGCATCCATACCATTTTTTAATAAATCTAAAATAATACTCTTAGAATAACTTGAAGGACCTATTGTACATACTATTTTGGTTTTTTTCATATAAATAAAATAAAAAATATAATAAAATTAAAAAAAAAATACGTTCTAGTGGATTCGAACCACTGACCTCCATTACGTCAAAATGGTACTCTACCTCTGAGTTAAGAACGTATAAACATATATTATTATAATTATAAAAATATAATAATATATATATTATTATATAATAATATTTAAATCAATAAAATTATAAAAAACATAATATATATAAAATGAAAAATAATATAATAAAAATATTAAAAAAAAGATGTTTAATAAATGAAATATCAAATAATATAAAAAAAATAAAAAATATAAATAATAAAAATATAAAAATATATTGTGGTTTTGATCCTACAAATGATAGTTTACATATAGGACATTTATTAATATTAATAACATTAAAAAGATTAATAAAAAAAAAATATAAAATAATAATATTAATAGGAGAAATAACAGCTAATATAGGAGATCCTAGTTTTAAAAAAAAAAATAGAAAAAAAATAAAAAAAGAAAAAATAAAAATATTTAAAAAAAAAATAAAAAAACAAATTAAAAAAATATTAAAATATAAAAAATATAAAATAAAATTTATTTCTAATAAAAAATGATTTAAGAAAATGAATATAATATATTTTTTTAATAAAATATGTAATTTTTTTAAAATAAAAGATATTTTAAATAAAAAATTTATAAAAAAAAGATTAAATAATATAAAACAAGGAATAAATATAAAAGAAATATTATATAATATTTTACAAAGTTATGATTATTATTATTTATTTAAAAATTTTAAAATTAATTTACAAATTGGAGGATCAGATCAATGAGGAAATATTACATCAGGAATAAAATTAATAAAAAAAAAATATAAAAAATCAGTTTTTGGAATTACAATACCACTTTTAACTAATAAAAATGGAAAAAAATTTAGTAAATCAAAAAAAAAAAATATATGATTAAATGAAAAAAAAACTACACCATATGAATTTTATCAATTTTGATTAAATATAAATGATAATAAATTATTATTATATTTTAAACAATTTACATTTATAGAAAATAAAAAAATTAAAAAATTAATAAAATATAATAATATAATAAAAAACAAAAAAATTTTATCAAAAAATATAACTAAAATAGTACATGGAAAAAAAAAAACAAAACAAGCTATATTTGTATCAAAAATATATTTTAATAAAAAAATAAAATTAACATTAAATATTTTAAATAAATTAAATAAAATTAATATACCTAAAATAAAAATAAAAAAAAAATATAATTTAAAAATAAAAAATATATTAATATTACTAAATATATCAAAAAATAAATCTAAAGCACATAATGAAATATTAAATAAATCAATAAATATAAATAAAAAATTAATAATAAAAACAAATTATATATTAAATAAAAAAGATATGTTGTTTAATAAATATACAATTATTTCAAAAGGAAAAAAAAAATTTTATTTAATTAAATGAAATTAAAAAAGATATTTCCTTTTTTATATATAATAAAAAAGGAAATATATAAATATATATATTATTTTTTTAAATTAATAATAAAATTATTATCTTCTAAAAATTTAAATCTCTTAAAACTTTTATTAAATTTAATATCTTTAAAATCTTCTTCTATTCTTATTAATTTATTATATTTACAAACTCTTTCAGATCTAGTAATAGAACCTGTTTTAATTTGATAAGAATTAGTACCTATAGATAAATCTACAATATAAGTATCTTCAGTTTCACCAGAACGATGAGAAATTATATAAGAATAATTATTTTTGTTAGCTAATTTAATACAATCTAAAGTTTCAGTCAAAGTACCTATTTGGTTAGGTTTAATTAAAATAGAATTAGCAATATTATTTTTTATACCTTTATATAATAATTTTTTATTAGTTACAAATAAATCATCTCCAACTATTTGAACTTTTTTACCTAATACACTAGTTAAATAAACAAATCCTTCTCAATCATATTCACTTAAAGGATCTTCTATAGAAATTATAGGATATTGATCAACTAAATTATTTAAATATTCTGTAAATTCATAAAAATAAAATTTTTTATTTTCATTTTTTAAAATATATAATTTATTTTTTTTATCATATAATTCTGATGATGCACAATCTAAAGATAAAAAAATATCTTTACCTAAAATATAACCTGATTTTTCTATAGATTCACATATTAATACTATAGCTTCTTCATTAGACTTTAAATTAGGAGCATAACCACCCTCATCTCCAATTAAAGTAATTTTATTTTTTTTTTTTAATATATTACCTAAATTATGAAAAATTTCCGAACATGCTCTTATACAATCCTTAAAACTATTTAATCCTAATGGATATATCATATACTCTTGAATATCAATATTATTATTAGCATGACATCCACCATTTATAATATTTACCATAGGTATAGGTAAACAATATTTATTAAAATTACAAATTTTAGAAATATAAGAATATAAAGGTATTTTTAAAAATTTTGATGCTGCTTTAGATAAAGATAAAGATACAGCTAATATAGAATTAGCTCCTAAATTTGATTTATTTGATGTACCATCTAAATCAATCATTATATTATCAATATCAAATTGATCTAAAACACTTAATCCTATAATTTTCTTTTTAATTATATTATTAATATTATAAACAGATTTTAAAACACCTTTACCTAAATATCTTTTATAATCATTATCCCTTTTTTCTAAAGCTTCATTAATACCTGTAGAAGCACCTGAAGGAACAATATATCTAGATTTTATTCCATTATCTAAAATTATATTACATTCAACTGTAGGTCAACCTCTAGAATCTATTACTTCTCTTCCTATAATATCTACTATTTTACACATATAAAAATCCTAAAATCTATTAAATTTTAATAAAAAAAAACATTTAAATATTTAAATTTAAATAATATTATGATATTATTATTTATGCGGGGTGGAGCAGTAGGTAGCTCGTCGGGCTCATAACCCGAAGGTCGTTGGTTCAAATCCATCCCCCGCAATAATATTTTATATTTTACATAAAAATTTTAAAAAAGATATTAATATTATAAAAAATATAATAACTTTAATAAAATAAAAAATAAAATCATATAATATATAAAATAATAAATAAAAAAATAAATATAAGATTAAATCATATAAAATTATATTATTTATAATATTTAAATTATTATAAAAATAAAAAAATAAAATATTATAAAATTTTTTTAAAAAAAAATATAAAATAAATAATAATAATATATTTTTATAAATAAAATTAATATTAAAAAAAAATAATAAAATAAAATATATTATATTCATATTTCTATATGTATAAATAATTAATAATAAACTTTATATAAATATAAACCATTTGGTTTTATTAATTTTAAAGAATAATAATTTTTATTTTTTGAAAAAAAAAAATCTTTAAATCATCTTATAGAATATTTTTTAATACCAATAATTAAAAGACAACTTACTATATTTCTAACCATATGATATAAAAAAGAATCAGCTATTATATCAAAATATATAAAAAAACCTTTACTAAAAATATTTAAATAAAATATATTTCTAAAAGAAGATAAAGATTGACATTTAGAAGATTTAAAAGAACTAAAATCATTTTCTCCTAATAAATATCTAGAAGCCTTTAACATTAAATCTATATGCAAAAACTTATTAAAAAATAATACAAAATTATATAAAAAAACAGAACGATTTTTATTTAAAATAATATATATATATCTTCTTGCTATAGCATTATATCTTGAATTAAAATTATTAGAAGAAAATTTTACTCATTTAAAATAAATATCATTAGGTAAAATAAAATTAGATATTTTTAATCAATCATTTTCACTTTTATACTTATAAGTATCAAAATGAAAAACTTGACCTAAACTATGTACACCTTTATCTGTTCTACTAGAACAAAATATTTTTATATTATCACCAGAAATTTTAGATAAAACTTTTTCTATAATTTCTTGTATACTTATCTTATTACTAATATTTTTTTGTCAACCACTATAATTAGTACCATTGTATTTTACACATACAATTAATCTATATTTATTTTTATTTAACATTTAATTAGAACTACGCAAAAATTTTTTATTATTAAAACGTAAATAATATAATTTAGATTTTCTAAATTTTCTCTTTTTTTTAACTATTATACTATAAATAATAGGAGAATAAATTTTAAATAATTTTTCAACACCTTCATTATATGATATTTTTCTTAATATAAAAGAAGAATTTAAACCTTTATTAATTTTTGATATTACTAATCCTTCAAAAGACTGAATTCTTTTTTTATTACCTTCTATTACTCAAATTTTAACTTCTAAAAAATAACCTACTCTAAATTTAGGTATATTAATATTATTAATAATATTATATTTATTTTCTACATAACTAATTAATTTATTTTTCATTTTTATATTTTATTTTTTATTATTTTTTATTAAATAACTTTTATTTATTAATGTTTTTTTTAAAGATTTATTAATTCTTCATTCTTTTATTTTTTTATGATTTCCAGATAATAATATATCAGGAACTTTCATATTATTAAAAATTTTAGGTCTAGTATAATTAGGACAACCTAATAAACCATTATTAAAACTAAAAGAATCAAAATAATTACATAATTTATTATTTATAATTCCTGGAATATACCTAATTATAGCATCAATAGAAACTAAAGCTGAAATTTCTCCACAACTTAATATATAATCACCTATAGATAACTCAAAATCAACATATTTATCTATTATTCTTTGATCTATTCCACTATATCTACCACATATAAAAGTAATAGATTTATAATTTAATAAATTCATTATTATACTTTTATTTATTATAATACCTTGAGGAGATAAATATATTATATATGAATTTTTATATAATTTTTTAATTTTTTTAATACACATATATAAATATTTAGGTTTTATCAATAAACCAGGACCTCCTCCATAAATTTTATCATTAATATTTTTATCATTATTTAATATAAAAGATCTAGGATTAAAAAAATTAAAATATAAAATATTATTTTTTATAGCTTTATATATTAAACCATTATTAAAAACAGATTTAAAAAAATTTGGATTTAAAGTTATTAAATTAATATACATAATAATTATATAAAATAAATAAACTAAAAAAAAAAAATTAAATAATATTTTAAATTTATAAAAAATATTAAATATTTTAAAATTATTTAAATATTAAAATTATTAAAATTATATATAAATTTTAATAAAAATATAAAATATTAATTATATAATAATTTATATTTTTTAAATAAATAAAAGACTCTTTTAGAACATTTAGCTCCATTTTTTAATCAATAATTAAATCTTTTTATATTTATAAAAATACTATTTTTATTACTTAATAATATCAATGGATTAAAAAAACCTAATTTTTCTAAAAATTTAGAATTTCTAAATTTTCTACTATCTGAAACAGTAATATGATAAAATGGTTTTTTTTTTCTTCCATAACGAGATAAACGTATAATAACCATATAATAAACTTAATTCAAATAAAATATTAATAATAGTGGGAAAGGGATTCGAACCCTTGATACGTTATTTGTATACATGCTTTCCAAGCATGCTCTTTAAACCACTCAGACATCCCACTAAACAAAATATATTATACTATATAATATAAATATATTAAAAATTTTTGACAAAATAAATATATAAATATATAATAATTATATTATTCCTCTGTAGTTCAGTTGGTAGAACAACGGACTGTTAATCCGTATGTCACTGGTTCGAATCCAGTCGGAGGAGATTAAATTAGTACTTAAAATTTATACAATTATCATTAATAAATTTTCTTCTTAATTTTACATTATCACCCATTAATATTTTAAATAAATTATTAGATTCATATATATCATTAATACATATATTAAATAAAAATCTATTATTAGGATTCATAGTAGTTTCTCATAACTGATCAGGATTCATTTCTCCTAAACCTTTATAACGCTGTATATATATTTTATTTTTATTTTTATCTAAAACAAAAATAATTAAATCTAAAATATTTTTAAAATATATTTTTTTTCTATTTAAAATTATAAATTTTTTATAATTATCTTTAACAAAATATAAATCTCTACCTAAATCTAATATTTTATTATAATTAAAAATAAAAAAATCTTTATTAAATTTAATTTTTTTAAAAATAAATTTTTTTATAAATATAAAAATAAAACCATTAAAACAATTATCTTTTTTTAATAATTTAATAATTATTTTATAATCTATATTTTTATTTATAAATATAGAAAAATCATTTAATCAAATATTACAATCATCAATACTTTCAATATTAACTTTTTTAAATATCATTAAATTATGTAATAAAAAATTATTTAAAAAACACTTTTTATGTAAAAAATATTTTATATATTTAATATAAATTAAAATTATATCAATAAATTTTTTATATTTAATTAAAACAATATTATTATATTTAAATATATTAATATTATTAAAACAAAAAATTATTTTATATCTTAAAAGATCATCTTCATTATTTATATAATAATTTTTTTTTTTATTTTTTATTTTATATAAAGGAGGTCTAGCAATATATAAATGACCTTTTATTATTAAATCTTTCATATATTTATAAAAAAATGTTAATAATAAAGTACGTATATGAGATCCATCAACATCAGCATCTGTCATAATAATAATTTTATTATATCTTAATTTATTAATATCAAAATTATTATCTTTAATACCACAACCTAATACAGATATTAAAACACTTATTTCATTAGAAGATAAAATTTTATCTAAACTAGTTTTTTCAACATTAAGTATTTTACCTTTTAATGGTAATATAGCTTGATTTAATCTATTTCTACCTTGTTTAGCTGAACCTCCTGCTGAATCACCTTCAACTAAAAAAATCTCTGAATTTAAAGAATTTTTTTCTTGACAATCAGCCAATTTATTAGAAATAATAGATAAATCAAAATTAGATTTTTTTTTAGAAATTTCTCTAAATTTTTTTATAGATTCTCTAATTTTATAAGAATTAATTATTTTATTAATAATTAATTTAGATTCACTAGGATTTTCTAAAAAAAATTCATATAATTTTTTAATTATTAAAGATTCAACAAAATTTTTAATTTCTGAAGAAATTAATTTATCTTTTGTTTGAGAAGAAAATTTAGGATTTGATAATTTTAAAGAAATAATAGAATATAAACCTTCTCTAGTATCATTTCCAATAATATTAATTTTTTTTTTTCTAATTATTTCATTATTAATATAAAAATTAATAGTTCTAGTTAAACCTGATTTAAAACCAATTAAATGAGTACCACCATCAATTTGAGGAATATTATTAGTAAAACATAATATACAACAATTAGAATTATTTACTCAACAAGATGCTATTTCTAAAGATAAATTATTATTTTTAATATAATTAAAATAAAAAATCTTTTTATTAATTAATAATTTATCCTTTACTAAATATAATAAAAAAGATTTAATACCACCTAAATTATTAAATTTATAAAATTTATCAATTCTTTTATCAATTAAAATAATATTTAATCCTGAATTTAAAAAAGATAATTCATTTAATCTATTAAATAATATATTATATTTAAATATAATATTATTATGAAAAATATTTTTATCAGGTCAAAATCTTATATAAGTACCATTTTTATTTGTTTTTCCAATAATAGATAAATCTTTTAATGGAACACCATAATTATAACTTTGAAAAAAAATCTTACCATTCTTATATATTTTTAAATTCAATTTTTCTGAAAGAGCATTAACTACTGATATACCTACACCATGTAAACCACCTGAAATTATATAAGATTTATTATCAAATTTACCTCCAGCATGTAAAACTGTCATAATTAATTCAGCACAAGATATACCTTCTTCTTTATGTATATCTACAGGTATACCTCTACCATCATCTAAAACAGATACAGAATTATCATTATGAATTTTAACAATAATATTTTTACAATAACCTGCTAATGATTCATCAATAGAATTATCTATTATTTCAAATACCATATGATGTAATCCAGAACCATTATATGTATCACCTATATACATTCCAGGACGTTTTCTAACTGCATTTAAACCTTTTAAAACTTTTATTTTTGAAGAATCATAATTATCAAATAACATATATTTCTCTTTATATATTTAAATAAATTAATTACAATTTAATAGGCATTACCATATAAATTATATTTTTATTTTTATAATTATCTATTTTTATAATTGAATTATTATCTTTAAAAAAAAATCTAATTTTAGAAGAATCTTTAATAGAATTTAATATATCTAATATAAATTTAACATTTAAATTAACTTTAAATTTATTTTTTAAATAATTAATTGAAATTTTTTCATTTAATTCATCATTAAAAGTATTATTAGAATATATATATAAAATATTTTTATTAAATGTTAATGTAACGAAATTAAAAGAATAACTACTAATTATTAAAGATCTTAATAAAGAATCTTTAAATTTATCTATATTAATTTTAATATAATTAAAATTATTAGTATTACATATAATTGATCTATAATCAGGAAAAATACCATCTATTAAATTAGAATATATAATAAAATTATCAAAACATATTTTTATAATATTTTTATCAATACTTATAATAACCATTTTATCATCATTTAAAAAACTAAAAAATTTAGATAATTCTAATATTAATTTTTTTGATAAAATAAAATAAAAATTATTATTATTTTTATTTATACAAAAATTATTAGATAATTTATAAATTGAAATTCTATAACTATCTGTAGTAACAAAATAATAATAACCATTAAAATATTCTACTAACATTCCATTTAAATAAAAATGAATATCATTATTTCCAATAGAAAAATATAAAGAATTTATAATGTTTTTAAATAATATAGAAGATATTACAAATTTTTTAATAAAATTAAATTGATTTTTATTTAAAATAGGAAAATCTCTTACATCTAATATAGATAAATATAATATAATTCTATTATTATATATTTTAATTTGATTTTTATAAGTTTTAAAATATAATTCATTAACATTAGAAAAAGTTTTACATAAATCATATAATTTTTTAATATTAACAGTAATACTTCCAGATTCTAATATATTTTCAGAAGAAATATATAATTTATAATTAACTTCAATATCTAAATTAGTTACAACAAAAAATAAAAAATTATTTTTTATTGATAATAAAACATTTGATAAAATTAAATTCTTAGGATTAATAGAAACACAACTAATTAATTTACCTAATAATTTAATTAATTTATTTCTTTCTATAATAAATTTCATTCTTATAAGATATAATTATTTTAATTAAATTTTTAAAATCTAATTTAATTCTTAAATTTTTTAAACATAACAATTTTATTTTATTACATGAATATAAAATAGTTGAATGATCTAATCCACCAAAAAAACTTCCAATTTCAGATAAACTATAATTAGTTAATTTTTTACTAATTGCTATAGACATTTGTCTAGGCAAAATTAAAGATTTATATCTATATTTTGATAATAAATCATTAATATTAATTTTATAATAATTAGAAACAATTTTTTGTATATCATATATATTAATTATATCATTTGTATATATTAATTTATATAAAATATCTTTAACAAAATTTAAAGTAATATTATTTATACAATTAAAATAAATAGAATTAATTAATAAAATATTTAATATACCTTCTAATTCAAAAAAATTATTAATAAAATTTTTAGTTATAAAATATAATATATTTTCATTTAAAAATAAACTCATTTCCTTAGATTTTTTAAATAAAAATTTATATCTTAAATTAAAATCAGGATTTTTAATATTAAGAATTAAACCACAAGATAATCTAGATATTATTCTTTTATTTATATAATTTAATTTATTAACATTCATATTAGATGTTAATACAATAAATATATTATTTTCTAATAAATTATTTAATATATTTAAAAATTCATCTTGAGAATAATATTTTCTACAAAAAAATTGTATATCATCAATTAATAAAATAGAAGCAGATTTAAAATAAGATTTAAAATCTTCAATTTTATTATTATATAAATAATAAATCATTTTACTAACAAATATATCAGAATTAATTAAAATAACATTTTTTTTATTACCATATAATAAATTTATATTATTTCCTATAGAATGTAATAAATGAGTCTTACCTAAACCAGTATCACTATAAATAAATAATAATTTATAATTTCTATAAGAAAAATTACATATATTAATACACTCTTTATAAACTAAAATATTAGATTTACCACATATAAAATTATTAAATTTATACTTATTTAATAATAAACAATTATTAAATTTTTTATAATAATAATTATATTTTATTTTATAATTATATTTTTTATTATTTAAAATATTTTTTTTATTATTATCAAATATATTACCTATCATAAAATTAATAGAAGGTTTATTTATTTTATTTTTTCAATATTTTAAAATAAACTTATTTATATAATACAGGTATTTTTTTTTAACATAATTAATTATATAATTATTAGGAGAATATATATTTATATTATTTCTATTTATTATTACTTGTAATGGTAATATTCAAATATTAAATTCATATTTAGATATACAATTTTTTAATTTAATTAAACATTTTTGTCATATATTATTTGACAATATTAACCTCACATTATTAAAATAAAATTATTTATATCTATAATATATAATAATAAAAATATTTATTAAAATAAATTTTATAATAAAATGAAAAGAACATATCAACCTTCAAAAATAAAAAGAAAAAGAAAACATGGTTTTATGAAAAGAAATTCTAATAAAAATGGAAAAAAAATATTATCTAATAAAAGATGAAAAAAAAGAAAAAAAATATCAATATAAATAGATTATTTTTTAAAAAAAAAATGAAATTAAAAAATAAAATAAAAATAAAATTTAAAATAAAATTTAAATTTATTAATATATTATATAATTATAATAAACTTAATCACCCAAGAATAAAAATAATTATATATAAAAAATATATAAAATTATCTACTTTAAGAAATAAATTAAAAAGAATAATATATGAATTTTTTAGAATTAATCAATTTAAAATAAAAAATATTGATTTCATTTTTAAAATTAAAAAAAAAATAATAAATTTAAAAAAAAAAACTATTATAAAAAATATAAAAAAAATATTAAATATTGATAATTAAAATATAAAAAATTAAATAATTTAATATATATATTTAATAATTATTAATTAATTATTAAATTTTTATTAATAATAAATATTTAATAATTATTAATTAATTATTAAATTTTTATTAATAATAAATATATTTAAATTATAAAAAAATTATAATATTTTTAAAAATAAAATAAAATAATGAAATTTAAAAAAACAATAATTTCACAATCTACTCCAATAGGAAATGGAAGTATAGGAATAATTAGAATATCAGGAAAAAAATCATATAAAATAGCTAAAATTATATCAAAAAAAAAAAAAATTAAAAATAGATATTCTTATTTTATTAAATTAAAAAACAAAAAAAAAAAAATAATAGATCATATAATATTAATATACTTTAAAAGTCCAAATTCATTTACAGGAGAAGATACTTTAGAAATTCAATGTCATGGAAATCAAAAAATAATAGAATATATAATAAATGAAATATTAAATTTTAAAATAAAAAATTTAAGAATATCAAAACCTGGAGAATTTACTAAAAGAGCATTTTTAAATAATAAAATAGATTTAATACAAGCAGAATCAATAAATAATTTAATAAAATCAAATTCAGAATATCAAATTAATTCATCTATACTCTCATTAGAAGGAAATTTAACAAAAAAAATAAAAAAAAATATAAAAATTATAAATAATTTAAATATTTTAATATTAAAAAATATAAATTTTACAGAAAAAAAATTAATATATAAAAAATGTAAAATAATATATATCAAAATAAAAAAATTATATAAAAATATAAAAAAATTATATAAAAATATAAAAAAAAATAAAATAATTAATGATGGAATTAAAATAATTATAATAGGTAAACCTAATACAGGAAAATCTAGCTTAATGAATTATATAACTAAAAAAAATAATTCTATAATTACTAATATACCTGGTACTACAAGAGATTTAATAAAAGATAATATTTTAATAAATAATATAAATATAGAAATAATAGATACAGCAGGAATAAGAAAAACAAATAATAAAATAGAAAAAATAGGAATAAAAAAAACTATTAAAGAAATAAAAAAATCTAGAATAATAATATATATATTAAATTATAATGAAAAATATAAAAATATAATAAAAAGTTATAATAAAATAAAAAAAAAAATTAAAAAATATCAAAAATTAATTTTTTTAATAAATAAAATAGATCTAATTAAAATAATAAATATTTCTATAAAAAAAAAAATAGGAATAAATATTTTATTAAAAACAATAAAAAAAATAATAAAAAAAATAAATACAAACGAAAATAAATTTTATACAAATAAAAGACATTTAATATTAATAAATAAAATATTTAAAAATATAAAATATATAAATAGAAATATAAAATATTCAAAAAAAAAAATATTATTTAATAATTTAGATATAATAAATCAAAAATTATATAATTCACAAAAAAATCTTAATAAAATAATAGGAAATAAAAAATATACAAATACAAAAATTATAAATAATATATTTAAAAACTTTTGTATAGGAAAATAAAAATAATTTATAATGATTCATATAAAAATTAAAATTAAAAATATTAAAAAATCAAAAAGATTAGATTTAAATATAAAAAATTTTATTAAAAAATATTCTAGAAATAAAATAATAAATTTAATAAAAAATAAATATGTAAAAATAAATAATAAAATAATAACAAAACCAAGTAAAAAAATAAAAAATAAAGATATTATAATAATAAAATATAAAAAAAAAAAAAGATATATACCATCAAAAATATCTTTAAATATAGTTTATGAAGATAAATATTTAATAATAATAAATAAAAAAAATAATATAATTGTCCATCCAGGTGCTGGAAATACAAAAAATACTATATTAAATTCAATAATATATTATTATCCTAAAATATATAAAAAAATTCCAAGATGTGGAATAATACATAGATTAGATAAAAATACTACAGGATTATTAATTATTTCAAAAAAAATTGAAGTATATAATAAATTAATAAATTATATGAAAAAAAGAAAAATATCAAGAATATATAAAACTATAGTATTTGGAAAAATAAATAAAAATGGAATAATAAATATTCCAATATCAAGAAATAAATATAAAAGAACAATAATGTCAGTAAATAAAAAAGGAAAAAAGGCAATAACATATTATAAAATAATTAAAAAATTTAGTTTCTGTACATTTATAAAAGTAATATTATGTACAGGAAGAACACATCAAATAAGAGTACATATGAATTATATTAATCATCCTATTATAGGAGAAAAAATATATACAAATAAAAATATTAAAAAATATAAAATACCATATAATGTAAAAAAAAAAATAAAAAAATTAAATAGACAAGCATTACATGCATATTTAATAAAATTTAAACATCCTATAAATAAAAAAAAAATAAAAATAAAAATAAAATTACCTAAAGATATTAAAAAATTATTAGATGAAATAAAAAAAACAAAAATTAATAATTAGATTTTAATCACATTTCTAATATATAAACTGCAGATATAGAATGTATATTATAATTAGAATAAAAAGAATTATAAAAATCAAAATTATTATTCATTAAATTTCTTGCAGCATAAGAAGTATATGATTCATCCGAAAAATAAATCTTTAATTTAAATTTACTTATTAAAATATTTGCAAAATTTATTATATAACTAATAAATAACTTATTATTATTAATATTATCTTTTGGATAACCTATTACAACTTTTTTAATTAATCAAATATCAATTATATTTTTAATTTTTATTCAATTAGGAATTCCATTTTTAGCATTTAAACTTATCATAGGATTAGCAGTTTTAGTATAAAATTGACCTATAGCAACTCCTATATTTTTCATACCAAAATCAAAACACAAAATAAACATTTTAATAAATTATTAATATAATAAATATTAATTATAACAAATAAATTTATAATATAACTTTAAAATATAAAAAAATAAATAAAATAATATAATAGTATTATTTAAACATATTTTATATTAAAATAATTATATATAAATTCTATATTATAAATTTATAAAAATAAATAAAAATATTAATAAATATATGAAAAAAATACTATTCTATAGTTCTCAAAAATATGATATTAAAAATTTTAATAAAATAAATAAAAAATATAATTTTAAAATAAAATATACAAAAAAATCATTAAATATAAATACAGTAAATAAATCTAAAAATTTTAATCATATATGTATATTTGTAAATGATAATGCATATGATAAAAAAATAATTAAAATATTAAAAAATAATAATATTAAAACTATAGCTTTAAGATGTGCAGGATATAATAATGTTAATTTAAATCTAACAAAAAAATATGATATAAAAGTAATAAATGTAAAATGTTATTCTCCTAGATCAATTGCAGAATATACTTTAGGTTTAATTTTAAATTTAAATAGAAAAATACATATATCATATCAAAATTCAAAAAATAAAAATTTTGATATTAATAATTCTATAGGATTTAATATGTATAAAAAAACAATAGGTATAATAGGAGTAGGAAAAATAGGACAAGAATTAATAAAAATATTAAAAGGTTTTAAAATGAATATATTAGTATTTGATATTATTAAATATCCTATAATAAAAAAATACAAAGCAAAATATAAATCATTAAATTATATATATAAAAATTCAGATATAATTACTCTTCATTGTCCATATAATAAAAAAAATCATTATATGATAAATTATAAAAATATTAAAAAAATGAAAAAAAATGTAATAATTATAAATACTAGTAGAGGAGAATTAATAAAAACAAAATCTATAATAAAAGCAATAAAAAATAAAAAAATAGGATCTATAGCTATGGATGTATATGAAAATGAAAATAAAATATTTTTTAAAAATAATTATAATAAAATAATTAAAGATGATAATTTTAATATATTATTATCATATAATAATGTTTTAATAACAGGACATCAAGCATTTTTAACTAAAGAATCTCTAAAAAATATATCAAAAACAACACTAAAAAATATTAATAAAATTAATTTAAATAAAAATTGTAAAGATATTATTTAATATTAATAAAAATATGAATAAATATAAAATAAAAAATAAATTAAATAAAAAAATATTATATGAAGAATTAAAAAAAGGTATTAATAAAAAAATAATTAAAAAAATATCATTAAATAAAGGAGAACCAAAATGAATATTAAAATTAAGATTAAAATCATATAAAATATGAAAAAAAACTAAACAACCAGAATGATTTAATGGAAAAATAAAAAAAATAAAATATCAAAAATATAAATATTATTCAAAACCAAAAATAAAATATAAAGATATAAAATATATATTAAAAAATTTAAAATTATATAAAAAAAATATAGGTATAGATACTATTATAAATAGTAAATCAATAAATACATCATATGAAAAAAAATTATTAAAATTAGGAATAATATTTTGTTCAATTAATAAAGCTATAAAAAAATATCCTAATTTAATTAAAAAATATATATGTAAAATAATATCAATTAAAAATAATTTTTTTTCTTCTTTAAATACATGTGTATTTTCAGATGGAACATTTATATATATTCCTAAAAATATTAAATGTCCAATAAATTTATCTTCATATTTTAGAATTAATTCAAATAATATAGGACAATTTGAAAGAACACTAATAATTTTAGAAAAAAATACATATTTAAAATATATAGAAGGTTGTACAACACAAATAAAAACAAAAAATCAACTACATTGTGCTGTAGTAGAAATAATTTTAAAAAAAAAATCTAAAATTGAATATTTTACAGTACAAAATTGATTTACTAATAAAAATAAAAAAAAAACCAATGGAGTATTAAATTTTGTAAATAAAAGAGCAATATGTAAAGGATATAAAAGTAGTATATCATGAATACAATTAGAAAAAGGATCATTAATAAATTGAAAATATCCTAGTTCAATATTAATTGGAAATAAAAGTAAAAGTTATTTTTATTCAATTTCTATTACAAAATATAATCAACAATTTGATACAGGAACAAAAGTAATACATATAGGTAAAAAAACAAAATCTATTATAATTTCTAAAAATATATCATCAAATATAAGTAGCAATACAAATAGAAATTTAATTAAAATAAAAAAAAAAGCATATAAATCTAAGAATTTTACTAAATGTGATTCATTATTATTAAATAATAAATGTAATAATAATACATTTCAAACAATAAAATGTAAAAATAAAAATTCTACTATAGAACATGAAGCTAATTCAAATTATATAAAAAAAAAACAATTATTATTTTTATTACAAAGAGGATTTGATAAAAATCAGTCACTATCAATTATAATAAACGGATTCTGTAATAAAATTATAAATATGCTTCCATCAGAATTTTATATAGAAGCAAAAGAAATACTTTTAAATATATAAAAATGTGTCTATTAAAAATAAAAAATTTAAATTTAAAAATAAAAAAAAAAATAATAATTAAGAAATTAAATCTAAAAATAAAAAAAGGAGAAATACATTTCTTATTAGGTAAAAATGGATCAGGAAAAAGTATATTAGCATTAACTATTGCAGGAAAAAAAAAATATATTAGTAAAGGTAAAATATTTTTTAAAAAAAAAAATATTAATAAATTAACAATAGATAAAATAGCTAAAAATGGTTTATTTGTTTCATTTCAAAATAATGTTGAAATATCTGGTTTAAAAAATCAATACTTTTTATATGAATGTTTTAATAATATAAGAGAATATAGAAAAAAAAAAATACTTAATATAATAGACTTCAAAAAACTATTATATAAAAAAATTAAAAAAATAAATATTGATAAATCTTTATTAAAAAGATCATTAAATAAAGAATTTTCTGGAGGAGAAAAAAAAAAAAATGAAATATTACAAATATTACTATTAAACCCTAAATTAATAATATTAGATGAAATAGATTCTTTTTTAGACAAAAAAACACTTAAAAAAGTTATATATATAATTAAAAAATTAAAAAAAAAAAAAAAATCATTTTTAATAATAACACATAATAAAAAATTTATAAAAAAAATAAAACCTAATTATATACATATAATAAATAAAAAAAAAATTAAAAAATATAATAAAATTAAAAATGATATATAAAAAAAATATTAAAAAAATATTAAAATTAATAAAAAAATATAAATATATAAAAAAAATAAAAAAAAATATATTAAATATTAAATCTAATAAAATATTTATAATTAAAAATAACATATATTATACTAATAAAAAAACAAAAAATATATTAAATATAAAATATAATAAAAATAATAAAATATTTAATTTAAATATATTAAAAAAAAATAAAATACCTTTATATATTATAATAATATATTATAAAAAAAAAAATATATATAATATAAAAATAAATATAAACAAAAATATAAAATTAAATATAATTGAACATAATTTAATAATAAATAATAATAATAATATATATTTAAATTATTATTATAAAATAAAAAAAAAATGTAATATAAATATTATAAAATATAACTTAAATAATAAAAATAAAATATTAAAAATAAAAAATAAAAAAAAAATAAATATAAAAAAATATTCAAAACTTAAATTATTTAATATATTTTATAATATAAAATATTTAAATTATAAAATAAAATGTTTATTAAATAAAAAATCAAAAATAAAAATAAATCATATATCATTACCAAACAAATATAATAAATTTAAATTTAAAATAAAATTAATACATAAATATAATAAATCAAATATATATTATAAAAATAAATGTATAATTAGTAAAAATAATAAATTTAAATTAAATGGAATAATAATAATAAAAAAAAAATCTAAAAATTCTAAATCATCATGAAAAAATAATAATTTATTAATAAATAAAAATTCTAATATAATTAGTAAACCTAAAATTAAAATATATAATAAAAGAAATAAATGTATACATAAAACTACAATAACAAATATAAAAAAAAATGAAATATTTTTTTTATTAAATAGAGGTATAAATAAGAAAAAATCTAAAAGGATAATTATAATATCATTTTTAAAAGATATAATAAAAAAAATAAAAATTAAATATATAAAAAAAAAAATATATAAATATATAATTAAAATTTTATAAAAAAATGAATTTAAATATTAAAGAAATAAAAAAAGATTTTCCTATATTAAAAAAAAGAATAAATAAAAATAAAATAATATATTTAGATAATGCAACAACATTACAAAAACCTAAAATAGTAATAAATTCTATAAATAAATTTCTTAGAAATAAATATTCTTCAATACATAGAGGTATATATACATTAAGTAATATAAATACTAATTTAGTAGAAGAAATAAGAATTAATATATCTAAATTTATAAATTCAAAATCACCTGAAGAAATAATTTTTATAAAAAATACTACTGAAGGAATAAATATACTATCAAATATACTAATAAATAAAATAATATATCCAAACGATAACATAATTATATCAATATCCGAACATCATTCTAATATATTACCATGATTTTACATATCAAAAAAATTTAATATAGAAATTAAAATCATTAAAATAAAAAAAAATGGAAAATTAGATATAAAACATTTAAAATCATTAATAAATAAAAATACTAAAATAATATCAATTACACATATATCAAATGTTTTAGGAATAATAAATCCTATAAAAAAAATAACAAAAATAGCAAAAAAAAATAATATAATAACAATAATAGATGGTTCACAATCAATATTACATACAAAAATAGATGTAAAAAAATTAAAATGTGATTTTTATATATTTTCAGGACATAAAATGTTTTGTATTAATGGAATAGGAATATTATATGGAAAAAAAAAAATATTAAATAAATTAGACCCATTTCAATATGGAGGAGGTATAGTTACAAATATATATATAAAAAATAATACAATTAAAAAAGTAAATCTAATAAATACACCATGAAAATTTGAATGTGGAACATATAATATAGAATCAATAATAAGTTTAAAATATGCATTAAAATATATAAATAAATTAAAAATTGAAAATATAATAAAATATGAAAATAAAATTAATATATATACAATAAACAAATTAAAACTAATACCAGAAATAAATATTTATGGAAAATCTAAAAATAAAATAGGAATAATATCTTTTAATATTAAAAAATATCATTGTTATGATATAGGATTTCTATTAAATAAATATGGAATATTTATAAGAACTGGAAATCAATGTTCAATACCAATAATGAAATTTTATAAAGTACCAGGTATGTGTAGAATTTCTTTAGCTATATATAATTCAAAAAAAGATATAAAAACATTAATTTTAAAAATTAAAAAAATAATTAAAATACTTAAATAATTTAATATGATTTTAATTAATAAAAAAAAAATAATTAAACAAATAAATTTATGTAAAAACTGAGAAGAAATAATAAATTATTTAATATATTTAGGGAAAAAATTACCATTTAATAAAAAAAATATAAAAAAAAAAAAATATATATTAGAAGGATGTTTTAATAAAATTTGAATTAAAATAAAAAAAAAAAAAAATATTTTTAAGATAAATGGAGACAGTAATACTATAATAATAAAAGGAATTTTATTTATAATAATATCTATATATACAAATAAAAAAAAAAAATATATTTTAAAATTAAACTTTATAAAATTTATAAAAAAAACAAAATTATTTAAATATATTACTACATATAAAAAAATAACAATAGAAAAAATTATTTATTATATAAAAAATAAAATTAAAAAAAAATAAAAAATTAATATAATAAAAATAAATAAATTATTAAAAACTATTATAATAAAATTTCAAAATAATCTTTATAATTAATATGAATATATTATTTAATATAATTAAAATAAGTTCAATAACATGTATAGTTAAAATAATTGGATTTATAAAAGATATAATCATAGCTAATAAATTTGGTATAAATATGATAACAGATTCTTTTTACTCATCAATTAAAATACAAAATTTACTAAGAAAAATTCTTACTGAAGGAACATTATCATATATATTTATACCTATACTAAGTAAATATAAAATAAAAAATAAAAAAAAAAAAATAAAACAATTAATAAGTTCAATATATATATTACTAACTATAAGTTTATTTATATTAACTATATTAAGTATTTATTTTTCAGAAAAAATAATATATTTAACTTCATATGGATTTATAAAAAATTATAAAAAATTTAAATTAACAAATAAATTATTTAAAAAAACAATTCCATTTATAATGTTAATATCACTATCATATTTTTTGGCATCTATATTAAATTTATGAAATATAATATATCCTATAATATCAATACCATTAATAACAAATTTAAATATAATTATATTTACTATATTTATTAGTAAATATTTTAAAACACCTATATTATCATTAACTACAGCTATAATTATAGGAGGTATAATACAATTAACAATACAAAATATTTATATAAAAAAAATACCTATTTATTTAAAAATAAGATATATAAATATATATAATATAAAATTAATTAAAATAATTAAAAAAATTATTCCAACAATATTTGGAGTATCTATATATCATATTTCACAAATAATTAATAATAATATATTATCTTTCTTAAAAGAAGGATCAATATCGTGAATATATTATGCTGATAGATTAACAGAATTACCAATAAGTATTTTAGGTACAATAACCGGTACAGTTTTACTAGCAAAATTATCAGATAAATATAATAAAAAAGATAAAAATGGATATAATTCAATAATAAATAAATATTTACAAATTATTTTAATTTTAACAATACCTATATCTATATTTTTTATAATAACATCTAAACTATTAATAATTACATTATTTAATTATGGTAAATTTAAATATAAAGATGTATTAATGACTTCAAAAATATTAATAATTAACTCTATATCATTAACAGGATTAATATTAACTAAAATATTAATACCATGTTTTTATTCACAACAAAATATTAAAACCCCTAATAATATATCTATACTAATTTTAATAATTACCCAAATATTAAATATATTTACTATTAAAATATTTAAATATAAAGGTATATCAATATCTACATGTATATGTTCATATATAAATAGTTTTATTTTATATAAAAAATTAAAAAAAAAAAAAATATTTAAAAAAAAATATAAATGAAAAAAATTTATAATTAAAATAATAATATCAAATTTAATAACTTTAATATCTTTATTAATAATTACTAAAATTATAAAAAAAAATTTTTTAAAAAATAATATTTATTTAAGATTAATAAAAATATTTTTTTTAATATTATATACTTTAATAATATATATAATTAATTTATATATATTAAAAATAAATAAAGAAAAAATATTATAGAATTTATTTTTTAGATTTAATACTTAAAATATAATTTTTATTAACATGATGATATAAATTATATTCATTATAAGTTTTATTAAAAAATAAAACAGGATAATTTAATTTACTATTATTAGATCTACGATGATTTCTTTTAGATCTACTTTTTTTACTTTTTTGAACAGCCATATTATACCTTATAATTATTATTTTTTATATTATATAATATATAACATAAATCACTATCTAATTTAGAATAAAATTCTAATTTTTTATTTAAAAAATAATGAAAAAATGAAATATAACTACAATGTAAAAATAATCTACTCTTATTTAAAATATAAAATTTATTATTTAAATATATATTACCATAAATATTATCAAATAATATAGGATAACCTTTACTACTAACATGTAATCTAATTTGATGAAATCTTCCAGTAACAGGTATAGCTTCTAATAATGTAAAATTATTTATATAATCTATTACTCTAAAATAAGTTAAAGAAAATTTATAATTTTTATTTAAAATATAATTTTTATTATTATTATTATTAAAAGTATAACCTCTATATTTAGATTTAATTAAATAACTACTTACTTTAATTAAATTTTTAGGTCATTTCCCACATACTAATAAAATATATTTTTTAATAATATTTTTATATTTAAAATCATTACATAATTTAATTAAAATATTTCTATTTTTAGAAAGTAATAATAATCCAGAAGAATATTTATCTAATCTATGTATTAAATTTAAATATTTAGTATTAATAATTGATCTATAAATATCTATTAAATTAAAAAAATCTTTATTACTACTATGAACACTAATTCCAGAAATTTTATTAATTAAAACTAAATAATTATCTTCATAAATAATTTTACTATTAAATTTATTTATAATATTTTTATTTAAATCTAATTTTTTTATTTTTAAATTAAAAGAAATTAATGGTATTCTTAATATATCATTCAAATTTAATCTATATTTATAAGATATTCTTTTATTATTTATTCTTATATTTCCCTTTCTAATAAGAGAATAAATTTTACATTTTGGTATACATTTAATTTTACTAAATAAAAAATTATCTAATCTTTGACCTACATTATTAAAACTTATTTTAATAAAACTTAAAAAAAACTTTTTATACATATAATTAAAATCAAATTTATAAATAAAAAAAATTTAAAAATATTTAAAATATAATACATTATAAATTATAAAAAATTAATAACTTAAAATTTAAAAAATGAAAAAAATATTAATAAATGCAACACAAAAAGAAGAAATAAGAATTGCTTTAATAAAAAAAAAAAAAATATATGATTTAATAATATCAAATAAAAAACATAAACAAAATAAATTTAATATATATAAAGGAATAATTACTAGAATAGAATTAAGTTTAGAAGCAGTTTTTATAAATTATGGAGATAAAAAAAATGGATTTTTACCAATAAAAGAAATATGTAAAAAATATAATAAAAATAAAAAAAATTGTAATTTGTATAAAGGACAAGAACTAATAATACAAATATTGAAAGAAGCAAGAAATAACAAAGGAGCATTATTAACTACATTTATAACATTAATAGGTACATATATAATATTAATGCCAAATAAAAAAAATAATATTAGAATATCCAAAAAAATTCAAGGAAATTATAGAAAAAAAATAAAAAAAATAATAAAAAAAATAAAAATTCCAATAAATATGGGATTAATAATAAGAACATCTGCATTAAATAAATCTATAGAAATAATTCAAGAAGATTTAAATTTAAAAATAAAACATTGAAAAAAAATAAAAAAAAAATTTAAAAAAAAAAAAAAACCCTCTTTAATATATAAACAAAATAATATTTTTATTAAAATACTTAGAGAATATTTTAATAAAGAAATAAAAGAAATAATAATAGATAATTTTAAAATATATAAAAAATCTATAAAAAACATAAAAAAATTAAATAAAAAAAATTATATAAAAAAAATTATATTCTATAAAAAAGAAATACCATTATTTAGTTATTTTAAAATTGAAAATCAAATAGAATCTATATTTAATAGAGAAGTTAGATTACCTTCAGGAGGATTAATAACAATAGATATTACAGAAGCATTAATATCTATAGATGTAAATTCATCAAAATCAAATAAAGCTAATAATATAGAAATAACAGCATTAAATACTAATTTAGAAGCTTCAAAAGAAATAGCTAAACAAATAAGATTAAGAGATCTTGGAGGATTAATAGTAATAGATTTTATAGATATGAATATAATAGAAAATTTAAAAAAAGTAGAAAAAAAATTTAAAAAATTAATAAATGATGATAAAGCAAAAACACAAATAGGATATATATCAACATTTGGATTACTAGAAATGTCTAGACAAAGATTAAATTTATCTTTAATAGATTCTAGTTATTATATATGTCCTAAATGTAAAGGTAATGGTACAATTAGAGATATTGAATCTCTATCTCTTTCAATTTTAAGATTAATTCATGAAAAATCATTAAAAAAAAATACTAAAAAAATTAAAGTTATAGTACCAATTAATATATCATTATATATAAATAAAAAAAAAAAAAATTTTTTATATAAAATAGAAAAAAAAAAAATAAAAATTATAATAATACCAAATAAAGAAATAGAAATACCTAATTATTCAATAATAAGAATAAAAAAAAAAAAAAATATTAAAAAAAAAAAATTAAAAGAAAAAAATAATAAAACAATAATATTTAAAAAAGAAAAAAATATGAAAACAAAAAATAATATATATAATAAATTTAATAATAATATATTAATTAAAATATCAAAAAAAATTTATAAATATATTAAAAATATAATATTAGAAATTAAAAGTCAAAAATATTTTATATATAATAGAATTGTTTATAAAAAAAAAAATAAAAAAATAAATAAAAAAAAATAATAAAATGAATATAAAAAAATATAATCATAAAAAAATAGAAAAAAAAGTACAAAATTTTTGAAATAAAAATAAAACTTTTAAAACAAAAATAAATATAAATAAAAAAAAATACTACTGTTTATGTATGATTCCATATCCATCTGGAAAATTACATATGGGACATATAAGAAATTATACTATAGGAGATATAATTTCCAGATATAAAAGATTAAATAATAAAAATGTATTACATCCTATAGGATGAGATGCATTTGGTTTACCTGCAGAAAATGCAGCTATAAAAAATAATTTATCACCTAATGAATGAACTAAAAAAAATATAAAATATATGAAAAAACAATTAAAATTATTAGGTATTAGTTATGATTGAAGTAAAGAAATAAATACATGTAAATCAAATTTTTATAAATGAGAACAATGATTATTTATAAAATTATTTAAAAAAAACATGATATATAAAAAATATGATTTAATTAATTGATGTCCAAATGATAAAACAGTATTAGCTAATGAACAAGTAATAAAAAAAAAATGTTGAAGATGTAATTCTAAAATTAAATATAAATATATATCTCAATGATTTATAAAAATTAAAAAATATTCAAATAATTTATTTAAAAGTTTAAATAAATTAAAAAAATGACCTAAAAAAGTAATAAATATGCAAAAAAATTGAATAGGAAAAATAAATGGATTTAAAATAAAATTTTTTATAAATAAAATTAACAAAAATATAAAAATATTTACAAATAAAATAAAATTTATAACAGCAATAACATATATTTGTATATCCATAAATAATAAATTAATTAAAAATTTAAATATAAAAAAAATATATAAAAAATACTATGTTAATAAAAATAAAAACAAATATTTTATAATAAAAACTAAATTATATTCTAAAAATCCAATAACTAATAAAAAAATACCTGTAATAATAACAAATTTTACAGAAAAATTATATAATACAAAAGAAATAATATTAACTCCTGCATATATAAAAAAACAATATAAATTTGCTAAAAAATTTAATCTAAAAATAATAAAAACAATAAAAAATAAAAAACTAATAAATTCAGGAATATTAAATAATTTAAATATAAAAAAAATAAAAAACAAAATATTTCAATTACTAAAAAAAAATATTAAAAAACATACTATATTTAAATTAAAAGATTGATCAATATCAAGACAAAGATATTGAGGAGTACCTATACCTATAATAAAAAAAAAAAATACATATTTACCTAACAAAAAAATACCCATAAAATTACCTAAAAATATAAAAATAAATAAAAAAAATTTAAATCCATTAAAAAAAAATAAAAAATGAAAATATATTAAAGAAAATAATATAAAAATAAAAAAAGAAACAGATACAATAGATACTTTTTTATCATCATCATGATATCATATAAGATTTACATCATTAAATTATAAAAATTATATAATTAATAAAAATAAAGCTAATTATTGATTACCAATAGATATATATATAGGAGGAATAGAACATGCTACTATGCATTTAATATATCTTAGATTCATACATAAATTTCTAAATAAAATTAAATTAATAAAATCTAAAGAACCAGTAAAAAGATTAATATGTCAAGGAATGATATTATCTAAAACATTTTTTTATATAAAAAATAAAAAAAAAAAATGAATAAATATAAAAAATGTAAATAAAATTAAAAAAAATAATAAAATAATATATATAAATAAAAAAAACCAAAAAATACTTAAATTTGATGGTTTTAAAAAAATGTCAAAATCTAAAAATAATGGAATAGAACCAAATAAAATAATAAAAAAATATGGATCAGATACATTAAGATTATTTATAATATTTTCAGCACCTATAGAACAAAACTTAATATGAAATGATAAAAATATAAATGGATGTAATAGATTTATAAAAAAAATATGAAATTTAGTATTAAAATTTAAAAAAAATAAAAATAAAAAATATAAAAATACAAAAAATAAAAATAAAAAAAATAAAGAATTAAAATATAATTTAAATAAAACAATATATTATGTAACTAAAAATATTAAAATATATAAATTAAATATAGCAATTTCAAATATAATGAAATTTTATAATAAATTAAAAATATTTAATTTTTTAAAAAATAAAAAATCATTAAAAATATATAAAAAAAGTATATATTCAATAATATTATTATTATATCCATTTATTCCTCATATAAGTTTTTATTTATTTAAAAAAATAAAAAATAAAAAAATAGATTTTTATAATTGACCAAAATATTCAAAAAAATATTTAAAAAAAAAAGAAATAAAAATTATAATCCAAATAAATGGAAAAAAAAAATATATATTATTTAATAAAAAAAAATATAACAAAAAAAAAATAATAAAAATAATTAAAAAAAAAAAAATAATATATAAATTTTTATTAAACAAAAAAATAAAAAAAATATTTTATATAAAAAATAAATTAATTAATTTTGTAATAAAATAAAATGAAAATTAAAAATAATATTACAAAATATAATTTTTTCTATATAATAGGTAATAATATAAATAAAAAAACATATATTAAAAAAAAAATAATAGAAAAAATAAAAAAAAAAAATAAAAAAATACATATATGTAAATTTTTTATAAATAAAAAATTTGATTGAAATATTATATATTGAGAAATTATAAATAAAAATATATTTTTTAAAAAAAAAATAATAATAATTAATATTATAGAATATATAAAAAAAATAAACTATTTAATAAATAAATATATATTTAATATAAAAAAAAAAAATATATATATAATTTTTGATTATGAATTTAATATAAATATAAAAAAAAAATCAATAAAAATAAATATAAATAATAAATGTATAAAAAATAAAAAAAATAAAATAATATTTATAGAAAATTATATATATAATAAAAAAAATAATAAAAATATAATAAAATTATTTAATAAATTTAAAGAAAAAAATATTAAAAAATCAATAATATTAAATATAATAATAAAAATATTTATAAAAAATATAAATAAAATAAAAAAAACTAAATATATAATAAAAATTTTACAACTAATAATAGATTGTGAAAAAAATTATAAATATTTAAATAAATTAAAATGAAATAATTTAGAATTAATATGTTTATATATAATCAAATATTTATAAAAAAAATTAAAAATATAATCTATTTTTTATATTATTAAATTTAATATTATTATTATATATACCTTTTATTAAAATATCTAAATTACCATAAATTAAAATATTTTTTTTAGCTCTACTTAATGCTGTATAAATTACTCTATTATCTAATATATTTATATAATTTTCAGGTAAAACAAAAAAAATATTATCATATTCAGAACCTTGAGATTTATGAACTGTAATTGCTCAACAATCATTTCAATTATTATTTAAAATATAAGGATGTAACAATTCTTTTTTTTTATTATAAAAAAATCTTAATTCTTTATATTTATCAAAAATAAAAAAACCCAGATCACCATTAAATAAATTAATATTTACATTATTTTTATTAATTAAAATAGGTTCACCAATAAATATTAATTTTTTATTTAAATATACATATTTAACTAATTTATTATCTATTAAATATTTATTTATATAATTATTTATAAAATAAATACCATAATTTGTATCTTTTAATAAACAAATTATTTGATTAATATTAAAAACTTTAAAAAGATTATTTTTATTAAAATTATTTATAATTAAATTAATATAATTATTATAATAATTTATACATAATTTTAAAAAAAAAGAATAATTAAATTTATATGAATCATAAAAACTAACATTATAAGAAAAATTATTATTTAATAAATAATTATCTAATTTAATAAAATTTTTATTTTTTATATAAATAATAAAATTATATAAATCATTATTATTTAAAAAACGATAATTACTATTTAATATAAAAATATTTTTTTTATAATAATAATAATTATTATTATTATAAAAATTATTATTAATATAAATAAATATTTCATAAAAAAAATTTCCTGGTTCAATAGAACTTATTTGATTAAAGTCACCTACTAAAATTAATTTAGTATAACTATTTAATGAAGATAAAATTAAAAAAATAATATTTAAATTAATCATAGAAAATTCATCTATTATTAAATAATCTATATTAAATTTATTAAATTTATTAAACTTAATATAATTTAATTTAAAATTAAAATTAAGAAATTTATGTATAGTAATACTTTTATTAGGTAATATTTTTCTTAAACTATTACTTATATTAAATTTATTAAAAATTTTATTTAAATAATTAGTTAATAATACAGATGATTTACCAGTAGGTGATACTAATATTATATTTTTTCTAATATTAAAATTAAAAACTTCATATAAAATAATAATTAATTTTATTATTAAAGTACTTTTACCTGTACCTGGATTACCTGAAATTATAGTAATTTTATTATAAATAGAACTTAATATTATATTTTTATAATTAATATTTATATTTAATTTTTTTATATATTTATTTATATTATATATATTAATATTTTTATTTAATTTAACATATATATTTTTATTAAAAAATTTAATAATATAATTTTCATAATATCAAAATTTATATAAATAAATACTATTATTATATAAAATAAAAGGAGTATAAATTCTTTTATATCATAAACTAATTATATTATTATTTAACATAATATTTAAACATTTTTTTAAACTTAAAAAATTTTCAAAAAAATAATACAAAAATTTTTTAATAAAATCAGTAAATATATAATTATTAAAAATATTATCTAAAGATAAACATATATGTCCTAATCTATTAGATAAACTTATAATAGAAGAAAATAAGATATAAATATAACTATATTTATCATTTTTAAAATCAAATAATTTAGAAAAATAAATATCAATTAATTTCATTTCTTTCTTTTTATAAGCCCTTCATAAAAAAATATTAATTTTATCTTTCATAAAATATTTTTTTCTTATTAAAAAAATTATCTAAAATATTAATTAAATTTACATTAGGTTTAATAAAATAAATACCAGTGATACTATTATTATTAGAATTTAATAATAAACCTCTTAAAAATATATAATAAATACCACCAAAATTATTAATATAATTATAATTATTTAATTTAATTTTTAAAAATTTATTTATAGCTATAGTATAAAATAAATATTGTATATAATATCCATTTTTAAATATAAAGTTAGACATATTTTTATTATTATAATCGTAAAAACTATTACCAATATAATTAGTTTTATAATCTACAATATAATATTTATTATCTTTTATAAATATTAAATCTATAACACCATTTAAATATCCATATAAATCAAATTTAATATCTATAAAACTATTATTATATGTTAAATTATATTTTTTTAATAAATCATTAAAATATAAAATATCAATTTTTTTAGATAAACATAAAAAAAAATCAAATTCTTTTTCAAATATATTAACACTTTTATTATTTAAACTTACATTTATAATTTTTAAATTAACATTTAATAAATTAAATAAAATATTTTTAATTTTAAAAAATCATTTTTTATTAATATCAAATTCATTTAATTTATATAATATAAAATTAATATTTAATAATTTTTTAAAATCTATAATTTCTAATATATTATGAAAAAAATTACCTATATTTTTTCCTCTAAGTAAATATTTATTTTTTTCAATTATAATATTTTTATCTTTATTAAAAATATTAGCATCTTTTATTATTTTAGAAAAACTTAAAATATTTATTTTATTAATAAAATTAACAAATTTAATTTTTTTATAATCTTTTTTTAAAATATCAAAACAAAAATCAAAAAATATTTCTTTTTTTTTATAATTATTAAAATTAATAAATTTAATATAAATATTTTTTTTAAATAAAAAATTAAATAAATATTCTTTTATACATTTAAAATTATTTAAATTACTATATAAATTAAAAATTTTATTAATATAAAAATTATTAAAATACATATTTTTATAATTAAAATTATAAATAAAAATATTACATTGATAAATAGATCTAGTTAAAGCAACATAAAAAAGTCTAATTTCTTCAGAAAAAAATTCTTCTAACATTAATTTTTTATTATATCTAAATTTATAAAAATCTATATTAAAATAAAAATTCTTTCTATTATAATAATAATAATAATTATTTTTCTTATTTAAAGAAAATAAAAATGGTAATCAAACAATATTATACTGTAATCCTTTAGATTTATGTATTGTAGTAACATTTATTGAATTTATATTTAAATCATATTTAATATTATATTTACTATTATTTAAAATAGATAAATTATTTATTTTTTCAAATAATCATTTAATTAATAAATATTTATTATTCAATTTTAAATATTTTATTTGTAAAATCTCTGATAAATTAATAAAATTAATTAATAATTTATTTTTATTTTTTATATAATTTAATTTAATTATATTCTTTTCTAATATAAATTTTATCATTAAATAAATTCCATTTTTATTTCATAAATTATAATAAAAATAAAAATCATTAATAATATTATTTAATAATTTATAATTATTAAAATATTTATTTATAGTAAATATATCAAAATTAAATAATGAAGTTAATAAAGCATTTTTTAGATATGTTTTATTATAAGGAAATAAAATAGCATTTAATATATAATATATTTCTTTAGATTCAATTGTATTAAATATACTATTATCATCACAATAAGATAAAATAGGTAAATTATATTTACTAAAAACATCAAGAATTATTTTTATATCAGAATTACTATAAACTAATATAGAAATATCAGAAGGAATAATTCTCCTTTGAATTAAATTTTTATCTAAAATTAAATACTTACTATTATTTAAATATTCAATTATTTTAATAGCACAAAAATTAGCTAATTCATATTTAAAATCTGAATAATTTAAATTTTCAAAAAAAAAAAATTTAATAGAATTATCTCTATTATTATTATTATTTAAAATATAAAAATTTTTATTTACATCTAAAGAATTTATTTTATTAAATAAAATATCTTTAAAAATAAAAGGATTATTTAAATTTATAAATAGCTTATTAATACATTTATTTAAAAAATAAGAAGAACGTCAATTAATATTAAGAGTATAAAAATTTTTAATTAATTTTTTAATATATATATAATTAAATATATTAGCTCCTCTAAATGAATATATTAATTGCTTAGGATCTCCTATTAATATAATTTTTGTTTTATATTTACTAAAATTATTTATATATATTTTTTTAAAAATATTAAATTGAAAATAATCAGTATCTTGAAATTCATCAATAAAAATTATTGGATAACTTTTTCTTAAATTATTCAAAAAATCTATATTATTATCATTATTAATAAATTTATATAAAATTAATATTAAATCATTAAAACTTAACAATGAATTATATTTTTTTTTTTTTTCTATATTTTTTCTAATAAAATTTAAACAATCTAATAATATATAATTATATAAATCTTTTATTTTTGATTTTAAGAAATCTATATTTATAAATAATATATTTTTATCTATAAATATATTTTTATATTTATTTATTAAATAACTAAAACTTAATTTATATAAAGATTTAGGTAAATAAAAATCTATTGTATCACTACAACATCAAATATAAATTTCTTTAAACAAATATTTTAATTTTAAAAAATTAAAATATTTAATTTTTAAATCTAATAAATAATTAAATAAAAAATCTCTATTAATTAATCATTCTTTTTTAAAATATTTTATAAAATAAATTATATTATAATAACAATGATTTATATTTTTATATTTATTATAATTAAAATTTAAATTTATTTTAATAAAGTTAAAAAAAATTTTTATATCATTAAATAAATTATTATAGCTTAATCAATAATTTTTTATTATTTTAATTATATTAATTGATAAATTAGATAAATTATTATTTCAATATAAAATAACTAATTCATAAATTAAATTAATTTCATTAGATAAAATTTCAGAATTATAATTAATATTAAAATATAAAAAATTATTAAATATAATTTTTTTACAAAAACTATGTATCGTAAATATAGAAAAAATATCTATTTGATATTCAAGTTTAGTTAAAAAATTAATTATATTAGGAAAATTTTTTATATAATTAAATATATCATATATATTTGAATCTATACAATAATTTTTTATACAAGAAATTTTCAAATTTCTTATATTATTTAATAATCTATTTTTTATTTCTAAAGATGCTAATTCTGTAAAAGTAACAATTAAAATATTATCTATTAATAAATTATTAAAATATTTATCTAAATTTATATTTAATAAAAATCTTAAATATAATAAAGATATTATATTAGTTTTACCTGTACCTGCAGAAGCTTCAATTAAATTTTTACTATAAATTATACTATTTATATAATTAAAAATATTAATTTTATTCATAAATTAATAATACTTAATAATTAAAAATTTTAAAATAGGTAATAATCATTTTATTGATTGATTTATTATTAAATTAATATCTATAAAATAATTATTTTTTCTTAAAATATTTATATAAATATCATCTAATTCTTTTTTAATAAAAAAATTATTTAATAAATATTTTTTATATTTATTTATATAAAAATATAATAAATTATTATTATTATAAATATCAATATTTTTTAAATTATATATATACAATAATAAAATATTACTTAATTTAGGTAAAAAAAATAAAGGTTTATTAATACCATATAAAAAACCATTTATATAAAATATTAAAAATTTTTTAGATAAGTTAATATCTAATTTTTTAAATATAAAAAAACAATTATAACCATATAATATACTATCTTTAAAATTACCTAAATAACAATATACTAAATGATTAATTCAAAATAATAAACCATCTATTAAATTTATATTTTTTGGTACTCATTTTATATTAATAAATTTATTAAAATAAATAATATCTCTAAAATTAATATTATTTTCTTTAAATATAAAAATATATCTTTTAAATTTAAATTTTATATTATATATATTATTAAATAATTTAATAATATTATATTTTTCTTTAATTCATAATATTTTACCAAAATTTCCTTTAGGAAATAAATTTAACATTTCTAAATATAAATAAAAATTATCATTAAAATAATTTCCTAATAATAAATTATTAATAAATATTTTTCTAAAAAAATAAAAATTTTTATAATTAAAATTTAAATAATTAATATTATTAAAATTATTAAAATTAAATAATTTAATATTTAACGAATTATCAAAAAAAAATTTAATAGGATAAAACCAAAAACTATATAACTTATTTAAATTAAAATATTTATATTTAATAAATTTACGATAAATAATAAAATTATTATTATTATTTAATAATTTTTTTTTTGAAAAATTTAATTTTAATTTTTTAATAAATAAAAAATCTTGTTTATTATTAAATAATAAATTAAAATTTATATATATATAATTAATTAAATTATCTAATAATATAGAAGGCAAAAATTTATTAAAATTTTTTATAGAAAAATTAACATAACTAATATATAAAATATCTTTAACTGATAATAAATATTCAAAAAATAAATATTTTTCATTTTCAAATTTATTTCTATCTCCTAATTTAGGATATAAATACATTAAATCAAAATTATAATTAAAATTATTTTTAGGATATTCTAAATTCATACCTAATATACAAATTACTTTAAATGGTATAGACCTTAAAGGCAAAAATGAACAAAAATTTATATGATTAATCGAATATTGTTTAATAATATTTTTCTTTTTAAAAAAAATTTTAATAATTTTTATAAAAAATTTATTATTAACCTTTTTTTTAAAATTAATTAAACCAAAACAATTTAATAATTTTTTATATTCAAAATTATTTAAAAAATTAAATTTTTTAATATCATTTTTATTAAAAAAATCTTTAATTATTTTATTACATATAATAATTCAATCTTTTAAAGAAAAATTTTTAGATAATTTCTTTTTTCAATAAATAATTGTAAAAATTAGATGTGAAAATTTTCCTATTATATTATAAAATAAATTATTATCTATAATAGAATAACTTATTATATTTTTCCATGAAAAAAAATTTGTATTTACTGCATAACTTAATAATAAACTTTTTAAATTATTTATTAATAAAATATTATTATTTTTATTAGAAAAAATATAACTATCATAAAAATTATTTATATCTTTTAAAAAATTAACATTTTTAATTAAATTTAACAAGATATCTAATTCATTATTATCAATTTTAAATTTATTTAAAATTAAATTATTTTTTAAAAAAATTAAAAAATTATTAGAATCTAAATTAATATCATTAATATTTAATATTTTTATAAAAAAATTAAATAAAATATTATATAAATTAATATTTTCATTCATTATAAAATATGGAATATCATTTTTATATTCTTTAAAAACTAAATTTATATAATTAAAATATAATTCAATATTAGATACTACAACTATTATATCATTACATTTATATTTATTTTTTTTAATCAAATTAAATAAAAAATCTCTTAATTTATATAATTCATCAAAATAACTAAAACAAGATTCTATAACTATAGAATTATCTAATTTATTATTAAAATACTTAAAATTTTTAAAAAATAAAATATTTTTTTTTATCTTATTTAATAAATTATTATTAAAATTTTCATTATAATAACTTATATCTAAAATATCATAATTAAATAATAAATATAAAAATTCACCAAATATTTTACTATAATATAAAAACATTAAATTTAAATTATTATTATTAAAAATATTTTTTTTATTATCTAAAACATTAAAACTATTTAAAATATTAATATCATATCAATATTCTTTACAAGGATTTACTAAAAAATAATGTATATCAATATAATTAGATAATAAATAAATAATATTTAAATATATATTAGGTATATTTAAAATATTAAAAATAAAAATATTTTTATAACATATTTTAAAATTATCTTTTTTATTATTTAATAAATATATAAATCTTAATAAAATATTAGATCTATGTTGATTACAATTAAATTTATAAGAAAAATAATTAATTATTTTTCTTCATAAAATAGACTGTCAAATTTGATGAATATTATTAATATTATTATCTAATATATAATTTTCTCATTTTTCTAATAAATCAAATCTATATACTAAATATTTATCATATATATTAGATATATTAATAGATAAATTTAATAATTTTTCATTATTTAAATCTTTATATAAATAATTTTTTAATATATAAAACTCTTTTTTATTTATTAATTTAGGTAATAATTTCATTATTATAAATATTAAATTAAATCTATTAAAATAATTTATATCTGATATATCTGAAAAATTATATTTACATAAATTTCATATAAATTTTGCAACTAAAGAAAATTTTAAATTTACTAAAACATCTAAATATTTACTTAAAAAAATTTTTAAAAATAAAGATATATTATTATTAGATATTAATACTATGTTTTTATTAATAATAATATTATCTCTTTTTATTATATATAAAAACATATGTTTTAATATATTAAAATCATTAGATTGATATAGTATTAACATTATTTAAATATTATATAAATTATTAAATAATATATATAATATACATAAAAAATAATCAATTAAAATAGAAAAAAAAAATAAAAAAATAAAAAAATTATCTCTATTTTTCTTTTTTTTAAATATAAAAAAAAAAGGTAATCTAAAATTAATATTTATAGGTCAAAATAATTTAACACCTTTAATAGTTAACATATCAATAATTATATGACTTAAATAACCTATAAAAAAACTATATTTAATATATATAAATTTTGTATTTAAAATAAAAATTTTATTATATTTAAAAATAAAAAAATAAAATAAAAAAAAAAATAATATACTATGAATAAATTTTCTATGACCAAATATTCTATAAATAAAATAAGAAATAAAAAAAAAATTTCTACCAATAAAAGATTTTATATGATCTATATCTGGTAAAATACTAAAAAATAAACTAAATAATATTAAAAAAATTAAATCAATATTAAATTTTAATTTTAATATTTTTATTAAAAAAATATCACAAGACAAAGAAAATATTAAATGATTTAAATAAGACATTTTATTTTTATATTAAAAATAATAATATTAAATTATAATAATATATATAATAATAATAAATTTATAAAATGAAAAAAATAATAATTAATCAAGACCATAGATATATAAATAAATATTTAAAATTATTTTATATAAATAAAAATAATCCAGGAATGATATATTGAAAAAATAAAGGATTAATAATAATTAATTTAATAAAAAAATTAATAAGACAAGAATTAAAAAAAAAAAAATATAAAGAAGTTCAAACAGCATATCTAATTCCTAAAAAATTATGAAAAAAAAGTGGACATTGAAAAAATTATAAAAAATATATATTTTTAAGTAAAACAAATAATAAGTTATGTATAAAACCTATGAATTGTATAGGACATATAGAAATTTTTAAACAAAAGATAAAATCATATAAAAATTTACCAATTAAAATTTCAGAATTTGGAATATGTCATAGAAATGAACCTTCAGGTTCATTACAAGGATTAATGAGAACAAAATCATTTACACAAGATGATGCTCATATATTTTGTTCTAAAAAAAATATAGAAAAAGAAATAATAGAATGTATAAAAATAACAAAAAAAATATATAAATTATTTAATTTTAAAAAAATATATTTATATATATCTACAAGACCAAAAAAATATTTAGGAAAAAAAAAAAAATGAAATATTATACAAAATAAATTATTTAAATTATTTAAAAAAAAAAAAATTAATTTTTTAATAAAAAAAAAAGAAGGTGCATTTTATGGTCCTAAAATAGAATTTATTTTAAAAGATAATTTAAATAAAAAATGACAATGTGGAACTATACAAATAGATTTTAATTTATCAAAAAATTTAAATATAAATTTTATAAATAAATTTAATAAAAAAGAAAAACCAATAATTATACATAGAGCAATATTAGGATCACTAGAAAGATTTATAGCTATATTAATAGAACAAAAAAATGGATGATTACCTATATGATTAACACCTATACAAATAATAATATTAAATATATCAAAAAAAAATATAAAATATTCAAAAAAAATATTAAAAAAATTAAATAATTATAATTATATTAGAGCTAAAGGAGATTTTAAAAATAAAAAAATTAATTTTAAAATAAGAAAGTACACTTTACAAAAAATACCTTATATGATAATATGCGGCGATAAAGAATATATATCAAAAAAAATTAATATTAGATTTACAAAAAAAAATATAAATAAAATAAAAAATATAAATTTTTTAATAAAAAAAATAAGAAATAAAACAAAAAATATATTTAAAGGAGAAAATTATTAAAAATTATAAAAAATATATACCTAAATTTAAATTTAATATAAATAAACAAATAAAATCTAATAAAGTAAGAATAATAGGTGAAAATATTAAAAATAAAATATTAAATATAGAAGAAGCATTAAATTTAGCAAATAAATTAAATATGGATCTAGTAGAAATAAATTCAAAAACAAATCCACCTATATGCAAAATAATAAATTATGGAAAATTTATATATAAAAAAAAAAAAATATTTAGAAAAAATAAAAAAAGAAAAATAATTCTAAAAGAAATAAAATTTAGACCAAACACAAATAAAAATGATTATTATATAAAAATAAAAAAAATTAAATCTTTAATTAATAAAAAATATAAAATAAAAATTATAATAAGATTTAAAGGAAGGGAAATAGTTCATAAAGATATAGCTATAAAAATGTTTAATAAAATTAAAAAAGAATTAATAGATATATCAAAATTAGATTTTATTAATAATAGAATAGAAAATAAACAAATGATAATGATTTTTAAACCAAAATAAAATGAAAATAAAAACCATAAAATCAGTAAAAAAAAGAATAAAAATAACATCTTCAAAAAAAATAAAATTTAAAAGTTCAAATTTAAATCATCTTTTAACTAAAAAAAATAAAAAAAAAAAAAGAAAACTTAAAAAAAAAAAATTAGTAAATAAAAAAAATATAAAAAACATAAAAAAATGTATACCATATATTTAAGGATATTAAATGATAAGAATAAAAAAAGGTAAAATAAACCATAAAAAACATAAAAAAATATTAAAACTATCTAAAGGATATTATGGTGCTAGATCAAGATGTTTTAAATCTGCTAAACAAGCTGTAATTAAATCAGGACAATACTCATATAGAGATAGAAAACAAAAAAAAAGATATTTTAGAAAAACTTGAATTATTAATATAAATGCAAAAGTAAGAGAATACGGAATAACATATAATAAATTTATAAATAAACTAAAAAAATTATCTATAAAAATAAATAGAAAAATATTATCTAATATGATTAATAAAAAAAAAAAAATATTTAAAAATTTAATTAAAATAATAAAAAAAAATTAAATTAATAATGCTAAATTTAATAAATAATATAAAAAAAAAAATAAAAAAAATAAAAAAAATAAATAATTTAAATAAATTAAATATTTTATATAAAAAATATTTAGGAAAAAAAGGTTATTTTAAAAAAATTATTAAAATATTTAATTCTATATCAAAAAAAAAAAAACCTTATATAGGAAAAAAAATTAATAAAATAAAAAATAAAATTATAAAATATATAAAAGAAAGAAAAAATTATATAAAAAATAAAAAAATAAAAAAAAAAATATTTATAGATATATCATTACCTAATAAAAAATTTATATATGGTAATTTACACCCTATAACAATAACTATAAATAAAATAGAAGAATTTTTTAATGAATTAGGATTTATATCAATAAATGGTACAGAAATAGAAAATAAATATTTTAATTTTAAATCTTTAAATATAAATAAAAATCATCCTTCTAAATCATATAAAGATACATTTTGAATAAGTAAAAAAAAATTATTAAGAACACAAACATCATGTATACAAACTAAATATATGATAAAAAATAAACCACCAATAAAAATAATATCAACAGGATGTGTTTTTAGAAGAGATTTTGATAAAAATCATACACCTATGTTTCATCAAACAGAGATATTTATAGTAGATAAAAAAATAAATTTAAGTAATCTATTTTATTTAATAAAAAACTTCTTATATATATTTTTTAAAAAAAAAATAAAAATTAAAATTTTTCCTTCATATTTTCCTTTTACAGAACCTTCATATGAAATATATATAAAAAATAATAAAAACAAATTAATAGAAATAATAGGATGTGGATTAATACATCCTAATATTTTAAAAAATTCAAAAATAAATAATAAAATATATTCAGGATTTGCATTAGGTATAGGAATAGAAAGATTAACTATGATTAAATATGAAATATATAATATAAAAGAATTATATAAAAATAACATAAAATTCTTAAATCAATTTTAAAAAAAAATGAAATTTTATATAAAATGAATTAAAAAATATATAAATAAAAATATAAATATAAAAAAAATAAAAAATGAACTAAATAATAATGGATTTGAAACAAAATATGAATTTATACCACAAAATTATATAAAAACTAAAATATTAAAAATAAATAAAAAAAAAAAAAATATATATATAATAAAAATTAATATAAAAAATAAATTTTTTATATTAAAAATAAAATCTAAAAAAAAATTAAATAATAATAAATATATATGAATAAATAAAAATATTAATAATATAAAAAAAAAAAATATATTACATATAAAAATACAAAAAAATATAAAAAATAAAGATATTATATTAATATATCAAAATAAACAAACTAATAAACAAATAAAATTTTTAAAAATAAATATTCCATATAATAGAATAGATTGTAATAATATATATAATATTTCAAAAGAAATTTGTAATATAACTAAAAATAAATTTATAGATAATAAAATAAATATTAAAATTAAAAATAATAAAAAAATAAATTTTAAAATTATAATAAAAAATAAAATAAAAAAATATTTTATAAATTATAAATATATAATAATAAAAAATAAAAAAAATTATATATATACACCTGATTTTATAAAAAAAAAATTAGAAAATATGGGATTTTTAATAGAAAATAATATTTTAGATATAATAAATTATATAGCAATAGAATTTGGAAGTATAATAATATGTTTAGATTTTAATAAAATAAAAAATAAAAAAATATATTTAAATATAGAAAAAAAAAAAAATAAAAACGAAAATATAATAATATTAAAAACAAAAAAACAATATTTAAATAAAAATTATTTTATATATAATAAAAAATTTATATTTAATAAAAATACAAGTAAAATAATATTAATATCAATATTACTTAATAAAAAATTCATAAATAAAAATTATAAAAATAATATAAATAATATATCAATATTTAATAATAATATAGATAAAAATATTCAATATAAATCAATAAAAAATATATGTTATATAATTAATAATATATTAAATAGTAAAATAATATATTTTAAAAATAAAAAAAAAAAAGAAATAAATAAAAAAATAAAACTTAAATATTCAGAAATAAAAAAAAAAATAGGAATATATATAAAAAAAAAAAAAATAATAAATATATTAAAAAAAATAAAATGTAAAATAATAATTAAAAAAAAATTTATACTAATATTAAAACATAAAATTAGACATGATTTAAATATAAAAGAAGATATAATAGAAGAAATTATAAAATTTTATAATTATAAAAAAATAAAATATAAAAAAATAAAAAATATATTAAAAATTAATAAAACAAATAAATTAAATAAAAATATAAAAAAAATTAAAATATTATTATCTAATTTAGGATATACTGAAGTAATAAATTTTCATTTTAGTAATAAAAAAAAAGAAAACATTTTTTTTAATAAAAAAAAATATATAAAAATAAAAAATCCAATATTAAAAAAAATGTCTATATTAAGAACATCTTTAATTCCAAAATTAATAGACAATATAAAATATAATACAAAATTTAAAAATAATAATATAAAATTATTTGAAATAGGTAATTGTTATAAAATAAAAAATAATAAAATTAATATCATAAAAAAAATATCATTTATTATTTACGGATTAAAATATAAAAGAAACTGAAATACTAAAAATAAAAAATTTAATTTTTTTGATATTAAAAATGATTTAGAATTATTACTTAAAAAACAAAATAAAATAAAAAATTTCTATATAAAAAAAAGTAAAAAAAAATTTTTAGATAAAATTCAAAATGCTAATATATATATAAATAAAAAAAAAATTGGGATTATAGGAATGATAAATGAAAAAATACAAAAAACATTATCTATAAAATATCCTATATTTATAACAGAACTTAAAATTAATAATATTATTTATAAATCAAAAAAAAAAATAAAAAAAATATCAAAATTTCAATATTATGAAAGAGATATTACATTAATAATTGATGAAAATATATCATTATATAAAATAATTAATAAATGTAAAATTATAAATCAAATAAAAAAAATAAATATTATTGATATATATATAAATAAAAAATTAACTAAAAAAAAAAAAAAAAATATAACAATAAAAATAATAATAGAAGATAATAAAAAAGTATTAAATGAAATAGAAATAAATAAAATAACAAATAAATGTAAATCACTTTTAAGAAATAAATTTAAAGCACTTATTGATAAAGATATTAAAAAATATTTTATATAAAAATAAAAAAATTAAAAAAATAATAACTTAAATTTATTAATATAATAAAATATTTAATATTTATTACTATATATAAAATTAATTATAAAATATAAGTTATAATAAATAAAATTTTATTTTTTTTAAAATTAAATAATTATAAAATAATAAAATTATTTAATAATTTAAAACTTAAAATATAAATAAATTTATAAAAAATAACTTAATAATATTAAATAATATATTTAATAGGAAATTAATTATGAAAAAATATTCTTATAATAGCAACTTTAACGATTTAAATAAAAATACATTATTTACATATATGAGTAATGTATATGGATGAATGGCTTTTGGTTTATTATTAACATCTTTTATATCATGATATACTACTAAAATACCATTTATGTTAGAATTAATATTTTTTAATAAATTATTTATATTTACATTGCTAATATCACAATTAATGATTGTATTAATATTATCAAATTCAATAAATAAATTAACTTCACAATCAGCTACTATATTATTTATAATATACTCAATAATAACTGGATTATCTATGTCAAGTATATTCCTTATATATACTTATTCATCTATATGTACATCATTTTTAGTAACAAGTTTAATGTTTGCTATAATGAGTATATGAGGTTATATAACTAAAAAAGATTTAACTAAATTAGGAAATCTATCATTAATGTGTTTAATAGGTATTATTATATCTAGTTTTTTAAATTTATGATTACAAAATTCATATATAATATGAATAACATCATATATAAGTGTAATAATATTTACTATATTAACAGCATGAGATACACAAAAATTAAAAGAAATAGGTAATAATATTATATTAGAACATAAAGATCAATTAAGAAAATATTCAATTTTAGGAGCATTACTATTATATCTAGATTTTATAAATATATATATATTAATATTAAAAATATTAGGTGTAAAAATAAATAATAAAAGAAAAGAAAAAAATAAATAATTATAATACCTTCTTATTATAAAGAAGGTATTAAATTTAATTTTTTTTTTTATTAAAATAATTTATAGATTTTTCAATTAAATATTTAGACTTATCAATATTAAATCATTTACCAATTTCAACTCATTTTTTTAAATTTAAAGATTTATAATTCTCAAAAAAATAATATATTTTATCTAAAGTATTTTTAGATATATCACATATATCATTAATATTATTATACTCATTTGAAATATTATAATTTGGAACAGCTATTATTTTATTATCAATACCTGATTCATCTACCATATTTAAACCACCAATAGGTCTACAATTAATTATTGAACCTGTAATAATAGAACTTGTATTAATTACAATAACATCTAAATTATCTCCATCTTTGCATAAAGTCTTGTTAATATAACCATAATTAAAAGGATAAAAAACAGGAGTTTCTATAAATCTATCTACAAAAATATTATCATATTTTTTATCTATTTCATATTTTATTAATGAGTGACCATATGGTATTTCTATAATAACATAAATATCATTAGGTATATTTATACCAGAAGGTATTTTATTATAAGACATAATAATTTCCTTAAATTAATTAAAAATAAAATTATTGATTAAAATTTAATATTAAATATAATATATTATTAAATAAAATTAATATAATAAATTATGAAAATAAATAAAAAAATTATTATAAAAAAAAATAAATATATAAAAAAAATAAATTATATATATAATTATATAAAATCAAAAACAAATTATAATAATATACAAATTATTATAAACTTAGAAACAGGTAAAGAAATAAAAATTAAAAATAATGATATAGAAAATATAGAAATAAGAAATAATAAAATTATATATATTAATATATACAAAAATAAAAAAAAATGTACTTTTATATGTAATAACAATAAAAAAAATACATTAAAAAAATGTATAAAATATATTAATAATACATTAAAATTTACATCAAAAGATAAATATAATAAATTACATAAAAAAAAAAAATTTAATAAAAAATATAAAAAAAAATTAGGAATTATATTTAATGATAATATAAAAACAAAAAAAATAATTAATATATGTAAAAATATAGAAAAAGACAATATAAAAATAAATAAAAAAATTAAAAATGATGGAGTTATATTTGAAAAAAATATAAATTATAATTTTATATTTAATAGTACTAATTATATTAAATATTACATATCTAAATATTATTCATTAATAAATAATATTTTTCTAAAAAAAAGAAAAATGGAATATTATACTAAATATATTATAAAACATAAATTATCTGATTTAATCAAAGAATCTAAAAAATTAGGAAAAAAAACATCTAAATATTTGTTAAAAAAAATAAAAACAAAAAAAATAAAAACAAATAAATTTAAAATAATATTTAATAATGAAACTAGTTCAGTAATATTTAATTATCTATATAAAGCTATAACAGGATATAATATTTATAATAAAACATCATTCTTATTAAATAAATTAAAAAAAAAAATATTTCCAAAATGAATGAATATAATAGAAAATCCATTTTTATACAAAGGAATAGGATCAAAACCATTTGATAATGAAGGTTTAAATACAAAAAAATATAAATTAATTAAAAATGGAATATTAAAAACATGAATATTAGATTATAAATATTCAAAAAAATTAAATTTAAAAAATACATTTAATTCTGGAGGTATACATAATTGATGTTTTAAAAATAAAAAAAAAATAAATTTTAAAAATTTAATAAAAAAAATGAAAAATGGTATTTTAATAGATAAACTATTAGGACAAGGTGTTAATATAAGTAATGGAAATTTCTCAAAAGGAGCATCTGGTTTATTAATAAAAAATAAAAAAATTAAATATGCTGTAAATGAAATTACTATATCTGGAAATTTAAAAAAATTATTTAAAAATATAAAATATATGAGTAATGACTATAATAAAAATTCTAATATAAGATCAGGATCTATATTAATAAATAATATACAAATATCAGGAAAATAAATAATCTATATTAAATTTTTACAATTTAAAATATTAAAAATATTTAATAAATAATTAATTATATATTTTTTACTATTTTTTAATCAAACTCTAGGATCATAAAATGATTTATTAGGTTTATATAAACCTTTAGGATTACCTAATTGTGATTTTAAATATAATTTATTATTATTATAATATTTTAATATTCCTTTTCAATAATTTCATTGTATATCTGTATCTAAATTAATTTTAACAACTCCATATTTAATTGATTCTTTAATAACTTTAAATGAAGTACCTGAACCACCATGAAAAACAAAATTTAACGGTTTTTTATTTTTTATTGAATTAATATTACTTACTAATTTTTGAGAATCTAATAAAATTTTAGGACATAAAACAACATTTCCTGATTTATATACACCATGTGTATTTCCAAAAGAAGCAGCTATTAAAAAATTATTACTTATTTTACTCAATCTATTAAAAGCATATAAAACATCTTTAGGATTAGTATATAATTTATTTTTAGATATTTTACTATTATCTAAACCATCTTCTTCTCCTCCTGTACAACCTAATTCAATTTCTAATGAAATATCTAATTTACTAAATTTATTTAAATAAAAACAAGATATATCTAAATTTTCTTTTAATCTATAACTAGATAAATCTATCATATGAGAAGTAAATAAAGATTTTCCATAACTACTATAATAATCTTTATTATAATCTAATAAACCATCTATTCAATTTAAATTTTCTTTAATACAATGATCTGTATGTAAAATAACAGGTACATCATAAAAAATAGAAGCTTCATGTATATATAAAGCAGCTAAAATAGCTCCATTAATAGAAGAATCTAATAAAGATTTTTTATTATTTTTTAAAGATCCTCCTATAAAAAAACTTGAACCTGAAAAAGAAAATTGAATTATAACTATAGTTTTAGATATTCTAGCAGAATCTAATATAGAATTAATAGTATTATTATCTATACAATTTATTGCAACTAAAGCAATATTTCTATTTTTTAAAAAATTAAAAATACTATTTAATTTTTTACCTGAAACAACACCACTACTTAAGTTTAATGAATTTTTCATAAAATTATATTTTTTTTAAAATAAAATTATTAATTTTTTTTATATTTTTTTTTTAAAAGTTCTAATATAGGTAATGTTCTTTTTTCTATAAATTTTAAAAAAGCTCCACCACCTGTAGAAATATAAGATATATATTTTTCTATATTAAATAATTCTATAGCAGATATAGTATCTCCTCCTCCAGCTACTACAAAAGCTTTACTATCAACTATAGCTTTTGATATATACTTAGTTCCTTTTCTAAAATTTAAAAATTCAAATACTCCAACAGGACCATTTCATAAAATTGTTTTTGAATTTTTTATTATATTATAATATAATTTACAAGTATTATCACCTAAATCCATTATTTCTTCATTTTCACATATATTATTTAAATTTCTTAAATAAGATTTAGATAATTCAGAAAAACTTTTTCCTACTCTACAATCTATAGGTAAAGGTATATTTTTATACTTATTAACTAATTTTTTAGATAAATTCACATAATCTTTTTCATATAAAGATTTTCTTATATTATACTTAGAAGCTAAAAAAGTATTAGATATACCTCCACCAACAATTAAATTATCAGAAATTTTAGCTAAAGATTTTAAAATTTTAAATTTAGTAGAAACTTTTGCACCACCAATTATAGATACTAAAGGTCTTTTAGGATTTAATAAAACTTTAGATAAAAATTTTATTTCTTTTTTAAACAAAAAACCTAAACAACATATATCAACAAATTTACATATACCATAAGTAGAAGAATGAATTCTATGAGATGAAGCAAATGCATCCATTATAAAAATATCACATAATTCAGAATATCTTTTAGATAAATTTAAATCATTAATAGATTCACCTTTATTAAATCTAACATTTTCTAATAAAATTATATTTTTATTATTAATATAATTAAAATCAATATCTTTTGTTAAATAATTATTATTTAAAATAACATTAATATTTAATAATTTTTTTAACCTTTCAGCAATAGGAAATAAAGAAAAATTATTATCATAATAACCTTCAATAGGTCTACCTAAATGAGAACATAATATTACTTTTGCACCTTTATTAATAACATATTTAATAGTATATAAAGAATATATTATTCTTTTATCTGAAAGTATAATATTATTTTTTATTGGAACATTTAAATCTAATCTAATTAATACTCTTTTATTATATAAATCTAAATCTTTAATTTTTAAAAACATTTTATAGAATTACCTTTAATATTTAATTTAAATAATTAATATTATTAATTATAAGTAATAATAATAAAAAAATCAAAATATATAATTAACTTATATTTAATATATTATTTAATATTAAATTTATATAAATCATAAGCTAAAAATGTATTAGGAAAAATATTTAAACAATCTAATAATATTTTATTTAAATCTATTAATTTATATCTAGAACTTATATGAGTAATAATTAAATTTTTAATAAAATATTCTTTTGCAATTAAAGCAGCTTGAATATTAGTAGAATGACCTCTTTTATTAGCTATATTTCTATATTTATCATCTAATGTAGCTTCATGTATTAATAAATCAGAATTAAATAAACTTTTAATGTGTATTTTAATAGGAGATGTATCACCAAATATAAATATTTTTTTACTTTTAATAGTTTTACCTAAATATTTATAAGATTTAATAATTCTACCATCTGGTAAAATTACTTTATCATTATTTTTAATATATTTATATATTGGTCCGGGTAAAATTCCATCTAAAATTAATTTATTAACATTTAAAGATCCTTTTTTTTTTAAAATTTTTATATAAAAACCATAACATTCTATATTATGATTTAATATAATACTATTAACTTTAAAAATACCATTATTAAATATTTCTCCTTCACTTATTTCATATATTTTAATAGAATAATTTATATATGAATTGGTAATTTTTAAAGAATAATTTACATAACTTTTAATACCTTTACATCCATAAATTTCTAACACATATTTATAATTATTAACAGACATTGTAGTTAATAAACCAGGTAAACCTAATATATGATCACCATGTAAATGTGTAATAAAAATTTTCTTAATTTTATTTATTTTAACATAAGATTTCAATATTTGATTTTGTGTTGATTCACCACAATCAAATAATCAAACTTCATAATTTGGTGAATTTAATATAAATGCTATACTAGAAACATTTCTTCTTAAAGAAGGACAACCTGCACCAGTACCTAAAAATTGAATTAACATAAGATTTTTATAAAAATTAATTTTAAAATAAAAAAAAATAATAAATATATAAAATAAAAAATTTATAATATAAATTATTATAATTTTATATCAATTATATAGTAATATATATATATATAATTAATTTTAAATTTAAAATGATAAAAAAAATAGGAATATTAACTAGTGGAGGAGATAGTCCTGGAATGAATTCTGTTATAAAAAGTATTGTATATAAATGTAATAAAAATAACATTAAAATATATGGTATATATAATGGATATAAAGGACTATATAATAATAATCTAATTTTATTAAATAATAATAACGTTAATAATATAATAGATAAAGGTGGAACATTTTTAGGATCATCTAGATTTGAAAAATTAAAAGAAAAAAAAATAAGAAAAAAAATAATAAAAAATATAAAAAAAAAAATAGATATATTAATAGTAATAGGAGGAGAAGGATCATACTATGGAGCATATAAATTAAATAAAATGAATTTACCATGTATAACAATACCAGCAACAATAGATAATGATATATTAGGAACAGATTATTCTATAGGATTTTATACAGCATTAGAAACAATAGTAAATTATATAGACAATTTAAAATTTACATTAATTTCACATAAAAGAATACTAATATTAGAAGTTATGGGTAGAAAATGTGGAAATTTAGCTTTAAATGCTTCATTATGTAATGATAATTTATACTTAATAACAAAAAAAAAAATAAATAAAAATAAATTAATATATTATATTAAAAAAAATATAAATATAAATAAATATATAATAATAATAATAATAGAAAATTTAATTAATATAAAAAAATTTGCTAATGAAATAGAAAATATAACAAAAATAGAAACAAGGTCAACATCATTAGGTTATATACAAAGAGGAAATAAACCATCAGCTTTTGATAGAATTCTAGGTTTTAAAATGGGAAATTTTGCATTCAAATTAATTAAAAAAAATATAACAGGTAAATGTATAGGTATAAAAAAAAATAAAATTATAAATTATAGTTTAAAAAAAAAATATATATAAAAATATGATAAATAATAATTTTATTTATAAAATAATAAATAAAGATATAAAAAATAAAAAATATAAAAAAATAATTACAAGATTTGCACCAGAACCAAATGGGTATTTACATATTGGACATTTAAAATCAATATATTTAAATTATAAAATAGCTAAACATTATAATGGAAAATTTAATTTAAGATTTGATGATACAAATCCAGAAAAAGAAAAAAAAATATATATTAAAAAAATAAAAAAAGATATTAAATGATTAGGAATTAAATTAAATAAAAATATAAAATATTCTTCAAATTATTTTGATATATATTATAAATATGCAAAAAAATTAATAAAAAAAAAACTAGCTTATATAGATGAACAATCTCCTAATATAATAAAAAAAAATAGAGGATCATATATTAAAAAAGGAATTAATAGCCCATTTAGAAATAGAAATATAGATGAAAATTTAAAATTATTTAAAAATATGAAAAAAGGAATATATGATGAAAATAGTATATGTTTAAGAGCAAAAATTAATATGTCATCAAAAAATTTAATATTAAGAGATCCTATAATATATAGAATAAAATATAAAAGTCATCCCATAACTAAAAATAAATGATGTATATACCCAATGTATGATTTTGCACATTGCATAGCAGATTCTATAGAAAAAATATCACATTCAATATGTACATTAGAATTTATAAATAATAAATTATTATATAATTGAATATTAAAAAGTCTAAAATTAAAACATATACCAAAACAATATGAAATTTCAAAATTAAATTTTTCATTTAATATAACTTCAAAAAGTAAAATAAAATATTTAATAAAAAAAAAAATAATAAATAACTGAAATGATCCAAGATTATTAACAATTTCTAGTCTAAGAAATAGAGGATTTAAATCTAAAATAATAATAAAATTTATAAAAAGTTTAGGAATAAGTAGACAAGAAAATATATTAAATATAAAAGTTTTTGAAAATTTTCTAAAAAAAGAAATAAATATTAGTTCAGAAAGAAGAATGTCAATACTAAATCCTATAAAATTAAAATTAAAAAATATAAAAAAAAAATCATTTAAAATATTTAAAAATCCAGTAAATAAAAATTTAGGAAAAAGAAAAATATATATAGATAAAGAAATATATGTAGATAAAAAAGATATAAAAGAAAATAAATTTAAAAATAAAAATATATTTAAACTTAGATATGCAGGACTAATTAAAATAAATAAAATAAAAAAAAATAATAAAAAAAATTATATAAAATGTAAATATATAAATAAAATAAATAAATTTAATAAAAAAAATATAAAAATAATACATTGAATATCAAAAAAAAATTCAATAAAATCAAAATTTAGATTATTTAATAAATTATTTAATAAAAAAAATCCAAATAAATATAAAAATATATTATCAATAATAAATAAAAAATCAATAATTATTAAAAAAGGATATATAGAAAAAAATATAATAAATAAAAAAAAAATATTTCAATTTGAAAGAGAAGGATATTTTATAATAAACAAAAAATTAAAAAAAAATAAATTTATTTTTGATAGAATAATAAAATTATAATAAAAAAAAATAAAAATTAAAAAAAAATGAAAATTAAAAAAAAAAAAAATAAAATAAATATTTTAAATTTAATTAATATTAAACCATATAAAAAAAAAAAAAATGAAAAATATATGAATATTAATCAAATTAAACATTTTAAAAATATATTAATATTAATATATAAAAAATTAATATTAAAAAAAAAAAAAAAAATAAAAATTAACTTTCCTAAACCAATAAATAAAATAATAAAAGAAAAAAAAATAATTAATATAATAAAAAAAAAAAAAATAATAAATAAAATAAAAAATATTATAAAAAAAATAAAAAAAAAAAAATTTGGATATTGTAATATATGTAAAAAAAAAATAGGTATAAAAATATTAGAAATTAAAATTACTACAAAATTATGTATAAATTGTAAAATTAATATAAAATTAAATAAAAAAAATAAAAAATAAATTATATAATTAAATTAAATAAAAAAATATAAATATATATTTACTATAAAAAGTAAATATTAAAAAAATTAAAATTTAGTAAGTATTTTATATCCATTATCAGTTACTAAAACAGTATATTCATATTGAGCTGATAAAGAATTATCTAATGTTTTAACTGTTCAACCATCTTTCATAGTTTTAGTTTTATAACTACCTATATTAATCATAGGTTCTATAGTAAATACCATACCTTTTTTAAAAATAAAATTATAATTATTTTTATAATGTAAAATATGTGGTTTATCATGTAATTTTTTACCCACACCATGACCACAATAATCTCTTACAACTGAATATCCAAATTTTTCAACATAATTTTGTATTACATTACCTAATAAATTAATTTTATTACCAGGTTTTACATGTTTCAAAGCTTTGAAAATACAATTTTTAGTAATATTACATAATTTTAATGATTTTTTATTAGGATTACCAACAAAATACATATTAGATGCATCTGAATAATAATTATTTTTACATATACTTATATCTATATTTATTATATCACCATCTTTTAAATATTTACTAAAACTAGGTATACCATGACATACAACATTATTAATTGATGTACAAATAGATTTAGGATAATTCATATATCCTAAAGAAGCTGGATATGCATTATAATAATTAACTATTCTATTATAACAAATATAATCTATTTCTCCTGTAGATATACCAGGTTTTATAAATTTAGATATATAAATTAACATTTCACTTACTATCTTAGAAACTAATTTAATATTTTTAATATCATATAAATTATTCATTTTATTAAATATTATTTATAATTAAAATATAAATACTATAATAATATAGTATATTATATTTATATTATTTATAATACAAAATAAAATGTTAAAATTAAAAATAAAAGAAATGATTAAATCAGGTATTCATTTTGGTCATCAAACTAAATTTTGAAATCCTAAAATGAAACCTTATATATATACTAAATATAATAAAATACATATAATAAATTTGGAAAAAACTTTAATATTATTTAAAATAGCACTTAAAAAAATATTTAATATATTTAAAAATAAAGAAAAAATTTTATTTGTAGGTACAAAAAAAAATACTTCTAAATATATAAAAAAAATTGCTAAAAAATGTAAACAATTTTATATAAATAAAAGATGGTTAGGCGGAACATTAACAAATTGAAAAACAGTTAAAAATTCTATTAAATCTTTAAAAGAATTAGAACAGAAATTTAAAAATAAATTCTTTGATAAATTAACTAAAAAAGAATATTTAAATAAAAAAAAAAAATTAAAAAAATTAAATAATAATTTAGGAGGAATAAAAAATATAAAAATATTACCTAATGCTATATTTGTAATAGATGCTAAACATGAAAATTTAGCTATAAAAGAAGCAAAACAATTAAATATTAAAATATTTTCAATAGTTGATACAAATACTAATCCTGAAAACATAGATTATATAATACCTGGAAATGATGATTCTAAAAAAGCAATAAAATGATATCTAAATAAAATATATAAAATATATCTTATATCAAAAAAAAAAAAATAAAATGGATAATAAAAAAATAATTATTTTAAAAAAATTAAGAAATATAACAAAAATAAGTATTTTAAAATGTAAAAAAATATTAGAAAAATATAGCTATAATATTGAAAAATCTATAAAATATTTTAAAAAAAAAATAATTAAAAAAAAAAAAAAATCATATAATCAATTTATATATTGTATAAATAAAAAAAATATATCAATAATAATAAAATATATTTCAGAAACAGATTTTATAATAAATAATAAAGAATTTAAAAAATTTAATAAAAAATTATTAATATTTATAAAAAATAATAAAATAAATAAAATTTCACCTTCCAAAATAATAAAAAAAATAAAAAAAAATTATATATATTTAATAAATAAACTAAATGAAAATATAATAATAAAAAAAATATCATTTTTAAAAGGAAAATATACATATAGTTATAATCATAATTATAAAATAGGTGCTATAATTTTAATTAAAAAGATAAAAAAAAATAAAAAAATTAAAAAAAAAAAAATAAAAAAAATTTTAATGCATATAGTAGCTATAAAACCTAAATATATAAAAATTAAAAATATACCTAAAAAAATAATTAAAAAAAATAAAAAAATAATAAAATTAAAAATAAATAAAAATAAAAAAAAATATAAAAAATTATTAAAAGAAAAATTAAATAACATATGCTTATTAAAACAAAAATTTCTATTTAATAATAAAATATATATAAAAGAATATTTAAAAAAAAATAATATTAAAATAATTAAATTTAAAATATTTAAACTAAATATAATAAATAAATTTAATATTAAAAATAATTAATATATAATAAATAATATAATTTTAAGGAGGTATGGCTGAGTGGATTAAAGCAACGGTCTTGAAAACCGTAAACGATAATCGTTCGAGAGTTCGAATCTCTCTACCTCCGTAATAAAATATGAATAATATAAAACTAGAAATTATTTTAAATAAATATTTAAAAAATTATAATATAAAAGATAAATGTATAAATGGTTTACAAATAGGTGGAAAAAATATAATTAATAAAATAATTACAAGTGTTAGTATTAATAAAAATTTAATTAAAAAAATAAAATTAAATAATTTTGATACAGTAATATTACATCATGGTTTAATATGAAAAAATTCATATAATTTCAATAATAAAAATAAAAAAATTTTAAATTTAATATTTAAAAAAAAAATAAATTTATTTGCATGACATATACCATTAGATATACATCCTAAAATAGGTAATAATGTTTTATTATGTAAAAAATTAAATATAAAAATAAAATATTTACCTACATATAAAAACCCATTTATTATAGGATACAATATAAAAGAAAATATAATAAAAAAAATAAAAAAAATATTTAAAAAATTTATATATATAAAAAGTAAAAAATATAAAATAAAAAAAATATGTATATGTTGTGGTAAAGGAGAAAAATATATTAAAAAATCCATAAATAAACATAATATAGATACATATATAACAGGTGAATTATCAAATAAATATAAAAAAAAAATAAAAAAATATAATATTAATTCAATAATATTAGGACATGATATATCTGAAAAATTTGGAATTAAAAATTTAAGTAAATTTATATATAATAAATTAAAAATAAAAACATATAATATTAATATATAAATATTCAATAAATTAAAAATTTTATAATATATATATATATATTAAAATATAAAAACATATTATTAATATTTAATTAATAAAAAAAAATAATTTTTTATAAAAAATATAATATATGAAAAATAATAAATTAAAAAAAATTATAAAATTAAAAAAAAAAATAAAAAAATTTTCCTATTACTATTTTAATAAAAATAAAAATATAATAGAAGATGAAAAATATGATTTATTAATAAAAAAATTTAAAAAATTAATTAAAAAACATAATATTAATTACAATATAAAAAATATATATTATAAAATTGATAAAAATTTTAAAAAAGAAAAACATAACAAACCAATGTTATCTATTAATAGTGTTTATACTTTTGATAAATTAAATAAATTTATAAAAAAAATTAATAAAAAATATAAAAAACAAAAATTTTGTTGTGAATTAAAAATAGATGGTATAGCTTTAAGTTTAATATATAAAAAAAATAAATTATATAAATCTATTACAAGAGGTGATGGAAAATATGGAGAAAATATAACAGAAAATATAAAACAAATAAAATCTATACCTAAATTAATAAATAATAAAAAAAAAATTAAAAAAATTGAAATAAGAGGAGAATTATTTATAAAAAAAAAAAAATTTATAAAATTAAATAAAAAAAAAAGATTTTCAAATTGTAGAAATTTTGTATCAGGATCTATAAAATTATTAAACAAAAAAAAAATAAAAAAAAGAAAACTATCATTTATAGGATATGAATTAATAATAAATAACAAAAAAAATAAAATAAAATACCAAATAAAAGATTTAAAAAAAATTAAAAAATTTGGATTTAAAATAAGTAAATATACATCAATATGTAAAAATATAAAACAAATAAAAAAATATTTCAATAAAATAAAAAAAAAAAGAAAATATTTAGATTTTGATATAGATGGAATTGTTATAAAAATAAATAATAAAAATATACAAAATATAATTAAAAATAATAACAATTATTTTAAATGATGTATATCAATAAAATTTTCATCAAAAAAAAAAATTACAAAAGTAAAAAAAATAAAATTTAATATAGGTAAAAGTGGAATTATAGTTCCACTAGCAATAGTAAAACCCATATATATAAATGGAATTAAAATAAAAAAAATAAATTTATATAATATAAAATATTATAATAAAATTAAAATTAAAAAATACGATAAAATTTTAATAGAATATAAAGGAGATGTAATACCAAAAATAATTAAAATAATAAAAAGATCAAAAAAAAAAAAATTCATAAAAATTAAATATTGTCCATCATGTAAACATAAAATTAATAATAAAGTAAATATACCAAAATGTAATAATATAAATTGTATAAATAAAATTATACAAAACATTAATAATTTTATTTCTAAAAAAGGATTTAATATAAAAGGAATAGGTTTAAAAACTATAAAAATTTTAATAAAAAAAAAAATAATAAAATCTACAATAGATATATTAAAATTAAATAAAAAAAAAATAAAAAATATTTTTAATTTTAAAGAAAAAAAAATAAAAAATATTATAAGATCAATTAAAAAATCTTTAAAAAATGTAAAATTAAAAAATGTTATATATTCATTATCAATACCTAAAATAGGATTTATAAATTCTAAAAAAATATCAAAAAAAATAAAAAAATTAAAAAATTTTATATACTTTAATAATTATAAAAAAAAAAATAAAATTATAAATAAAAAAAAAATAAAAGAAATTAAAAAATATTTAAAAATTAAAAAAAATATATTATATATAAAAAAAATAAAAAATATTATAAATAAAAATAATAATAATATTTAATATTTAAATTTATTTAATTTTATTAAAACATTTTTCTTTCTTAAAATAAAAATAATTAAATCTAAATTAGGACCAATTTCTTTACCAATTAAAAAATAACGTAATAAACTAAAAATATTACAATATTTTCTAAATTTTTTTATAGAATTATTAATAATAATTCTTATACTATTTAAACTCCAAAAATCTAAATTATATATTTTATTTTTAAAATATAATAAAAAATTTTTAATAAATTTATATTTATATTTACTTAAAAAATTATAATCTAAATTAAAATTTTTATTAATTAAAATATAAAAATCTACTATTTCATTTAATAAAGAAATTCTATTAATTATTAAAAATATTATTTCACATATATTATATATATTATTAATATTAATATTTTTTTTTAAAAATAATGGTTTCAAATAAAAAATAAATTTATTATAATTTAACTTATTTATATAAAATCTATTAATTCATAAAATCTTTTTATAATTTATAATACAAGAAGATTTATTAAAAAACTTAAAATCAAAAAATTTTTTTATTAAATCTATATCAAATAATTCCATATTTTTATAAGATCAACCTAATTTAAATAAATAATTAATTATAGAATTAGGTAAAAATCCTTTATCAATATAAAAATTTATATCTGATAATTTATTTCTTTTAGATAATTTTTTCTTTTTATTATCTAATAATATAGGTAAATGAGAATATATAGGTATATTAAAATTTAATGATTTTATTATACTTATTTGTTTAAAAGTATTATTAATATGATCTGAACCCCTTATTACATTAGTTATAGACATATAATAATCATCTACTATTACACAAAAATTATAAGTTGGAATACCATTAGATCTTTGAATAATAAAATCATCTAATTCAATATTATTAAATTTTATTAATCCATAAACTTTATCATTAAAATCTAAATTATAATTATTTAATGAACTATTAAACCTAACTACATATTTTTTTTTATTAATAAAATTATAATTATTTTTACAATAACCATCATATTTAGGTCTTAAATTATTTTTTAAACATAAATATTTTATTTTATTTAATCTATCATTTGTACAAAAACATTTATAAGCTAAATTTTTTCTTAATAATACATTTATAATATCCTTATATAAATCCATTCTTTTAGATTGATAATAAGGTTCATTATCTCAATATAAACCTAATCATTCCAAAACAAAAAATATATTATTGATATATTTTTTATTACATCTTTTAATATCTGTATCTTCTATTCTTATTAAAAATTTACCTTTATTTTTTTTTGCAAATAATCAAGAAAATATAGCAGTTCTTATATTACCTAAATGTAAATAACCTGTAGGACTAGGAGCAAATCTTGTAATTACACTCATATATAATTTTACTTAAATAAATATAAAATATTAATATATAATTATTATTATACACATAAATAATTATTTATATTAAAAAAAATGAATAAAAACATAAGAAATTTTTGTATTATAGCACATATAGATCATGGTAAATCAACATTTTCAAATAAAATAATAGAAATATGTAATAAAAAAAAAATATATAATAAAAAAATAAAAATATTAGATTCTATGGAATTAGAAAAAGAAAAAGGTATAACAATAAAAGCACAATCTATAAATTTAAAATATAAATATAAAAAAAAAAAATATAATTTAAATTTAATTGATACTCCAGGACATATAGATTTTAATAATGAAGTTTCAAAATCATTATATATTTGCGAAGGAGCAATATTATTAATAGATGCTTCTAAAGGAATACAATCACAAACTTTACATAACTATAATATAGCAAAAAAATTTAAATTAAAAATAATAACTGTAATAAATAAAATTGATATTAAAAATATAAATATATATAAAATAGAAAAAAAAATAAAAAAAAAATTAAAAATTAAAAATATACTTAAATGTTCTTCTAAAACAGGAGATGGTATAAAAAATGTTATTAAAAAAATAATAAAAATAATACCATATCCTAAAGGTAATATTAATAAACCTTTAAATGCTTTAATAATAGACTCATATTTTGATAATTATTTAGGTACATTTTTATTAATTAAAATATATAATGGAAAATTAAATATTAAAGATAAAATTAAAATATTAGATTATGATAACAAATATTATTATATAGAAAATATAATAATAAATTCAATAAAAATAAAAAAATTAAAAAAATTAATTTCTGGAGAAATAGGATGAATATCATGCAATATAAAAATTTTTAATAAAAATCCTATAGGTAAAACATTAACATTATATAATATAAAAAATATAAAAAAAATAAAATTTAAAAAATCTAAACCTCAATTATTTGTAAGTATATTCCCATATAAAAATAAAAATTTTAATAATTTAAAAAAATCTATAGAAAAATTAAATTTAAATGATTCTTCTTTTACATATAAATTAGAAAAATCTAATATATTAGGATTTGGTTTTAGATGTGGTTTTTTAGGAATTCTTCATATAGATATAATTAAAGAAAGATTAAAAAGAGAATATAATATGAATATATTAATAACAAATCCTAATATAACATTTAAAATCAAAAATAAAAATAATGAAACTTTATATATAAATAATATAGATAAAATATCATATTTAAACATTAAATATATTAAAGAACCTATAGTTAAATGTAATATTATTACTCCACAAAAATATATAGGAAAAATAATAAATTTATGTATACAAAAAAGATCAGAAATCAAAAATATTATATATATTAAAAAATATTCAATAATAAAATTAAAAATACCTCTTTTAGAAATAATAATAGATTTTAATGATAAAATTAAATCTATTACTCAAGGATATGCTACATTTAATTATAAATTTTATAAATATAAAAAATCTAAAATTGTAATTTTAAAAGTTTTAATAAATAAAATATTAATAACAAATTTATCTACTTTAATACATATAAGTAATATAAGAAAAGAAGGAAAAAGAAGAATAGATATAATTAAAAAAAATATAAAAAAACAATTATTTAATATAGATATTAAAATTTTATGTAATAACAAAATTATATTAAAAACAGTAATAAAAGCATTAAAAAAAAATGTAATTACAAAATGTTATGGAGGAGATATTACTAGAAAAAAAAAATTAATATATAAACAAAAAAAAGGAAAAAAAAAAATGAAAAAAATAGGAAAAATATATATAAATAATAAAATTTTTTCAAAAATACTAAAAATAAAATAGAAAACAATAATATGAACAAAACATTTATATTTATTGTTATAAACATAATAATATATATATTTATAATAAAAAAATATATAAAAAAAAATAATATTTTAAAAAAAATAATATTAAATTATAAAGATATAATACCTACATTATTATATATTTTGATAATAAAATATTATATATATGAAATTTTTTATATACCATCATTATCTATGTTTCCTACATTTAAAAAAGGAGATTATATAATAATAAATAAAATATATTATTTTATAAAAAATCCAATAAATAATAAAATTATATTAAATATTAATAAACCTAAATATGGAGATATAATAATATTTAAATATCCTAAAAATAATAAAATATTTTATATAAAAAGAATAATAGGATTACCTGAAGATATAATAATTTATAATAAAAGATATAAAAATATTAAAATATATAAAAAATATAATAATAAAAAAAATAAATATTACTTATTTAATATAATAAAATATTCAAAAAAAAAAAAAATTAATTATATTTTAAAAATAAAATATAATAATATAAATAAACAAAATATAATTAAAATAAAAAATATAAAAAATTTAAAAAATAATTCAATATATAAATACTTTTTTATTAAACAAAAATATGAATATATAAATAATATAAAACATAAAATATTATCAATACCTAATTTTTATTTTAAAAAAAACAAAAAAATAAAAAAAAAAATATGAAAAATACCTAAAAATATGTACTTTGTAATGGGAGATTTTAGAGATAATAGCGAAGATAGTAGATATTGAGGATATTTAGATAAAAATTTAATAATAGGTAAAGTAGAATATTTAATATTAAATATTAAAAATAATAAAAATATAAAATAATAATAAAAATAATTAATTAATATTATATTAAATAAATAAAATAATGAATAAATTACAAAAAAAAATAAAATATAAATTTAAAAATAAAAAAATATTTAAAATATGTTTAACACATAGAAGTTTTAATAATAATAACAATGAAAAATTAGAATTTTTAGGAGATTCAATATTAAATTTTATAATAACTAAAATTATATATAAAAAATTTTCACATAAAAAAGAAGGATACATGACTAGATTAAGATCAAATTTAGTAAATAAAAAAAATTTATTTAAAATAGCTAAAAACTTAAAATTAAATAAGTATATATATTTAGGTCAATGTGAAATTAAAATGAAAGGACAATATAAAAAATCAATATTAGCAAATACATTAGAATCTATAATAGGAGGAATATATTTAGATAGTAAAAATATAAATATAGTAGAAAAAACTATAAAATATCTTTTTATTAAAAATAATATTTTAAATAAAATAAATAAAAAAGACCCTAAAACAATATTACAAGAATATTTACAAAAATATAAAATATCTTTACCTAAATATTATATATATAACAAAAAAGGAAAAGATCATGAAAAAATATTTACAGTACATTGCAAAATAAATAATAAAATTACAAAAGGTATAGGAAAAAATAAAAAAAAAGCAGAACAGATAGCTGCAAAAAAAGCATTAATAAAATTAGGACTAAACTATTAAAAAAAATGAAAAAAATTATAATATCTGTAATAATAGGTAAAACAAATATAGGAAAATCTACTTTATTAAATAAATTAATTAAAAATAAAATATCTATAACAAGTAAAAAAAAAAATACTACTACTGAAAATATAATAGGAATAAGAAATAAAAAAAATAAACAATTTATATATATAGATACAATAGGAATAAATATAAAAACTAATATTATTAAACATATACAAAAAATTATTAAATATGTAAAAAATAATATTTTAAATAATAAAATAAATTTATTTATAATATTAGTAGAAAATTTAATAAATATATATGAAATAAAATTAATTAAAATTATTAAAAAAAAAAAAATACCAATATTAATAATAATAAATAAAGTAAATAAAATAAAAAATAAATTAACAATTTTAAAAACTATTGAAAAATTAAAAAAAATAAATATAAATAATATATTACCTATAAATATAAAAAAAAAAAAACATATAAAATTAGTTAAAAAATATATAAATAATTATTTAATTAAAAATAAAAATTTTATATTTAAAAAATATATAATTTCAAACAAAAATAAAAATTATATAATTAATGAAATAATAAGAGAAAAAATATATAGATTAATAGGAGATGAAATACCATATAATTTAAAATTTAAAACTAATATTGAAAAAAATAATAATTATTTATATATAATAAATAATATATTTACATATAAAAAACAATATATAAATATATTAAATGGTAAAAATAAAAAAAGAATAAAAAAAATTTTTATTTTATCTAAATTAAATATAAAAAAAAAATTAAAAAAAAAAAAATTTAAATTATTTATAAAAATAAAATTAATTAATAAAAAAAAATTTAAAAAAATAAAATAAAATATATAATAAATTAGATTTTAAATAAATGATAATTACATGAAAAAAAATATTAAAAATAGAAAAAAAAAAACAATATTTTATAAAATTAATAAAATTTATAAAAAATGAATATAAAAATAAAAATATATTTCCTAATAAAAAAAATATTTTAAAATCATTAAAATATACAAAATTTAATAAAATAAAAATAGTAATAATAGGACAAGATCCATATTATAAAAAAAATCAAGCACAAGGATTAGCATTTTCTATATCAAAAAAAACAAAAATAACAGAATCTATTAAAAATATATATAAAGAAATAAAAAATGAATATCCTAATTATAATATACCAAAACATGGATGTTTAAAAAAATGAGCTAAACAAGGAATTTTATTATTAAATAGTATTTTAACAGTTGAAGAAAATAAACCACTTTCACATAAAAATATAGGATGAGAAAAATTTACTAATAATATCATATTATATATAAATAAATATTTAAAAAAAATAATATTTATGTTATGAGGAAAATATTCTCAAAAAAAATTAAATTTAATAAATAAAAAAAAACATATAGTATTATGCACTTCTCATCCTTCACCTTTATCTTTCAATAAAGGATTTAATAAATGTAATCATTTTAAATATGCAAATCAAATATTAAAAAAACAAAAAAAAAAACCAATAAAATGATAAAATTTTTATATAATATTTAATAAATTATATAAATTTAACATTTTAATTTTAGCTATTTTTTTAGCATTTAATTTACCAATATTTAAAATTTTTTTTAAAAATAATTTATTTTTTCTATAATAAAAAAATTTTTCTTGAAAAGAAATAATAAAATTAATTAATTCGTTATAAACTACTTTTTTAAAAGAACTATAATTATAATTTATAAAATAACTTTCTAAATAATTAATAGAAATATTTTTAATTCCAGATAATATAATTAATAAATTAGATATACCAGGTTTATTTTTTAAATCAAAAGCAATTTTTGAATATATATCAGAATCTGTAATACTTTTTTTTATTTTATATTCTATTTTATCAGGTGAATCCAATAAGAAAATAACATTATCTTTATTTATATCCGATTTAGACATTTTTTTTTTAATATCAATTAAAGACATTATTTTAGAAAAATTTTTACTAATAATATAATTAGGTAAATTAAAAAATTTATATTTATAAATACTATTAAATCTTTTAGATATTTTTCTAACTAATTCTATATGTTGAATTTGATCATAACCTATACAAACATAATTAGAATTATATAATAATATATCAGAAGCCATTAATACAGGATAACTTAATAAAGATAAATTTTTATTAAAAGCTTTTTTAGATTTATCTTTAAATTGATTCATTCTTTTTAATTCTCCTAAATAAGTATAATTACTTAATATCCAATATAAATTCATATGTTCAATAATATCAGATTGTAAAAAAATAATATTTTTAAATGGATTTATATTAGATGCTAAAAAATATGCTACTAAATCTAAAACTTTATATTTAACAAAACTGTGTTTATTTAAAACTGTTAATGAATGTAAATCTGCTATACAATAAAAACAATTATATTTAAATTGTAAAGTATTTCACATTTTTAATATACCTAAATAATGACCTATAGTTAATTTTCCTGTTGGTTGAATTGCACTAAATAATATATTATTAGTATTCATAATAATTTTAACATTCATTATTTAATAAATTTTTTAAATTTAAACTTGCTAAATCATGATCATCTAAATTTTTTTTTCTATATACTTTTTCATTAAAATTATTAAATAATTTTTTTCTTTTATGATAAAAATATCCAGTACCAGAAGGTATTAATCTACCTACTATAACATTTTCTTTTAATCCTCTTAATTTATCTATTTTACCTGATATAGAAGATTCAGTTAATATTTTAGTAGTTTCTTGAAAAGATGCAGATGAAATAAAAGATTCTGTAGATAAAGATGATTTAGTAATACCTAATAAATTTCTAGAAAATTTTATTTTTTTTTTATTATTTTTAAATAAATTTCTATTAATAATTCTAACTTTAGATAATTCTACTTGTTCACCTTTTAAAAAATTAGAATCTCCTGGATTAACAATTGTTACTCTACGTAACATTTGTCTTATTATAACTTCTATATGTTTATCGTTTATTTTAACACCTTGTAATCTATAAATATTTTGAACTTCATTAACTATAAATTCTGTTACTTTTTTAACACCTCTTAATCTTAAAATATCATAAGAACATTCTTCACCTTCAGAAATTATATCACCTTTTTCTACAAATTCACCTTCAAAAACATTTAATTGTTTTCATTTAGGTATCATTTCTTCATATTTTATTTTATTATCTAAAGAAGTTATTTTTAAACGATATTTTCCTTTAGTATCCTTTCCAAAACTAACTTTACCAGATATTTCAGCTAAAATAGCAGACTCTTTAGGTCTTCTAGCTTCAAATAAATCAGCTACTCTAGGTAAACCACCAGTAATATCTTTAGTTCCTCCATATTCTAAAGATATTCTAGCTAATATATCTCCTGAATTAACATAACTATTATTTTCTACATTAATTATAGATTTAGATGGTAAAAAATATTGAGCTATAATATCAGTACCTGGTATAAATATATCATTACCATTTTTATCTAATATTTTTATACACGGTCTTAAATCTTGATTAATATTATCATTTTTTATTATTATAGAATATGATTTAGTTAATTTATCATATTTTTTAGTTATAGTTTGACCTTCATAAATATTTATATATTTTATAAAACCACTAACTTCTGTAATTATTGGTATAACATGAGGATCTCAATTAACTAAAATTTCTCCTGAATATACTTTATCATTATTATTTTTATTAACTATAGAACCATAAGGTAATTTATAACTTTCTTTAATAAAACCATATTTATCAATAATATTTAATTTAACATTTCTTGAAATAATTACTAATTTACCTAAAGAATTAATAACTGATTTAAGATTAATAAATTTTATAAATCCACTATTTTTTATTTTTATATTAGATTTAGAAGCAACTTTAGAAGCTGCACCACCAATATGAAAAGTTCTCATAGTTAATTGTGTTCCTGGTTCTCCTATAGATTGAGCTGCTATAACACCTATTGCTTCTCCTTTATTTATTAAATAACCTCTAGCTAAATCTATTCCATAACAATAAGAACATACACCATAACTAGTTTCACATGTAACTACAGATCTTACTTTAACTTCATAAATAGCAGATTTTTCTATATCTATACAATCATTTTCATCTAATAATGTACCTTTTTTAATCTTTCTATTATTCTTATTACAATAAATACTATCAACTAATACTCTTCCTAAAATTCTTTCTTTTAAAGATTTTTTTATATCTCCACCTTCTATTATAGAACTAATAATTAAACCTTTATTAGTTTTACAATCTTTTTCAATAATAACTAAATCTTGAGCAACATCAACTAATCTTCTTGTTAAATAACCAGAATTTGCTGTTTTTAAAGCAGTATCAGCTAATCCTTTTCTTGCACCATGAGTAGAAATAAAGTACTCAGTAATATTTAAACCTTCTCTAAAATTAGCCTTTATAGCAGTTTCAATAATAGAACCATCAGGTTTAGCCATTAAGCCTCTCATACCTGATAATTGTCTAATTTGAGCTTCAGATCCTCTAGCTCCAGAATCTGCCATCATAAATAAATTATTAAAAGATTGTTGCTTTTTTAATTTACCATTTATTTTAATATAATCCGTTGATAAATCTTTCATCATTGAATAAAAAACTTTTTCATTTGCTATTGCTCATATATCAATAACTTTATTATATTTTTCACATAAAGTAACTAAACCTGAATTAAACTTATCTTGAATTTTATTAATTTCATTTTCTGATTTTTTAATAATTTTTTTTTTATCTTTAGGTATAATCATATCATCTATACCAACAGATAATCCAGAAATAGTTGCAAATTTAAATCCTAAAAACATAATATCATCAGCTAATTTTACTGTATCTTTCAAACCTAATTTTTTATAACAAATATTAAATATTTCAGAAATTATATTTTTATTTATAATTTTATTAATTAATTTAAAAGATAAACCTTTAGGAAAAATATTTCATAAAATACATCTACCTATAGTAGTTTTATAAAATTTATATCTTTTAATAAATTTATCTTTAATTTTAATATATTCTAATATTTTAACTTTTATTTTAGTATGTATATTATAAATATTATTTTCATAATATTTTTCTGCTTCATAACTACTAGAAATAAATATATTTTTATTTATATGAATTTTTTTTTTAGTTATATAATATAAACCTAAAACAATATCTTGAGAAGGTACTATTATAGGATCACCACTAGCTGGTGATAATATATTATTAGTAGACATCATTAAAATTTTAGCTTCTAATTGAGATTCTAGAGTTAAAGGTATATGAACAGCCATTTGATCTCCATCAAAATCTGCATTAAAAGCTGAACATACCAAAGGATGTAATTGTATAGTTTTTCCTTCAACTAATATAGGTTCAAAAGCTTGTATACCTAATCTATGTAATGTAGGAGCTCTATTTAAAAGTATAGGATGTTGTTTGATAACATCTTCCAATACATCTCAAATAATAGGATTTTCTTTTTCAACCATTTTTTTAGCAGATTTTATAGTATTAGCAAATCCATATATTTCTAATTTACCATATACAAAAGGTTTAAATAATTCTAAAGCCATTTTTTTTGGTAAACCACATTGATTTAACTTTAAAAAAGGTCCAACTGTAATTACAGATCTACCAGAATAATCAACTCTTTTACCTAATAAATTTTGTCTAAATCTTCCTTGTTTACCTTTTATCATATCAGATAAAGATTTTAAAGGTCTTTTATTTGATCCAGTAATAGCAAAACCTCTACGTCCATTATCTAATAAAGCATCAACTGCTTCTTGTAACATTCTCTTTTCATTTCTTACTATTATATCGGGTGCTGACAAATCTAATAATCTTTTAAGTCTATTATTTCTATTTATAACTCTTCTATATAAATCATTTAAATCAGAAGTAGCAAATCTACCACCATCTAATGGTACTAATGGTCTTAAATCAGGAGGTAAAATAGGTAATACTTCTAATATCATTCATTCAGGTTTATTTTTAGAATTAATAAAACATTCAATTAATTTAATTCTTTTATATATTTTTTTTTTTTTAATTTCAGAATTAATATTTTTTAATTCATTTAATAATTTATTATATTCAAAATTTAAATTTATGTTTTTTAATAAATATTTTATAGCATCTGCGCCAATTTTAGCTTCAAAAGAATTACCATATTCTTTTTTATATAATAAATATTTATCTTCATTTAAAAGATCACCAATTTTAAAATTATTTAATCCATTATTATTAGTAATTATATAAGATTCAAAATATAAAACTTTTTCAACATCTTTAAGAGATATATCTAATAAAAGACTTATTCTAGAAGGTAAAGATTTTAAAAATCAAATATGAGCTATAGGAGTAGCTAATTCTATATGACCCATACGTTTTCTTCTTACTTTAGACTTAGTAACTTTTACACCACATTTTTCACAAATTATATTTTTATATTTTAATCTTTTATATTTACCACATAAACATTCATAATCTTTAATAGGACCAAAAATTTTAGAACAAAATAAACCATCTCTTTCAGGTTTAAAAGTTCTATAATTTATAGTTTCAGGTTTTTTAACTTCTCCATAAGATCATGATCTTATAATATCAGGAGAAGCTAAACTTATTTTTATTGAATTAAATTCTTTACTAGAAGATTTATTTTTAAATAAATTTATAAAATTGTTCACTAATTATTTCCTAAAAAAAAATTATATTTAATTATTTATTAAATCTATATTAATACCTAAAGAACAAATTTCTTTTAATAAAACATTAAAAGATTCAGGCATACCTGGATTCATTTTATGATTATCATTTATAATATTTTTATACATTTTAGTTCTTCCATTAACATCATCAGATTTAACTGTTAACATTTCTTGTAAAGTATATGCTGCACCATAAGCTTCTAAAGCTCAAACTTCCATTTCTCCAAATCTTTGACCACCAAATTGAGATTTACCACCTAAAGGTTGTTGAGTAATTAAACTATAAGATCCAGTTGATCTAGCATGTATTTTATCATCTACTAAATGATTTAATTTCATTAAATACATATAACCAACAGTAATAGGTTTATCAAATTTATTACCTGTTATACCATCATATAAATCAATTTGTCCAGATAAAGGAATATTTAATAATTTAAACAATTTTTTTATTTCATATTCTTTTATTCCATCAAAAACAGGAGTAGAAAAAGGAAAACCATTAATTAAATTTTTAGATAATAATATAAAATCATTATCATTTAATTTTTTTAAATCAATTGAATTATTATTATTAAAACCTAAATTATAAATTTTATTAACAAATTTTCTAAGATTATAAATATTTTTTTTCTTTAATAAATAATCTATTTTATTACCTATAGTTTTAGATATCATACCTAAATGTGTTTCTAAAATTTGACCTATATTCATTCTAGAAGGAACTCCTAATGGATTTAAAACAATATCAACAGGTATACCATTTATATCATAAGGCATATCTTCTATAGAACAAATTTTAGATACTACACCTTTATTACCATGTCTACCAGACATTTTATCACCAACTTGTAAATAACATTTTACAGATAAAAATACTTTAACTATTTTAATTATTCCAGGAGCTAATTCATTTCTACTTGTAATTTGTTTTTTTAATTTATCAAATTTAATATCAAACTTTTTTTTTAAATTTATAAAAGATTTTATTAATTTATTTATTTTTTTATTTATATATAAATTATCTATATTAAAAGATTTTATAATATTTGATATATTTTTAGAATCATTAATAACATAATTTAAATTATATTTTTTAAATAAAAAATTAATATTTTTAATTAAAATATCTTCATAAAATAATAATTCTTTATTAAAATTATATTTAATAGAATTTAATTTAATTTTTTCTATTTCTAATAATCTTTTATTTTTTTTATATCCATCTCTAGAAAATATTTGAACATCTATTACAGTACCATTAAAACCATTAGGTACTCTTAAAGAAGAATCTTTAACTTCAGAAGCTTTTTCACCAAATATAGCTCTTAATAATTTTTCTTCAGGAGTTAATTGAGTTTCACCTTTTGGTGAAACTTTTCCAACTAATATATCACCACTAGATACTTCAGCTCCTATATATATAATACCACTTTCATCTAATTTAGATAATAAAGAATCATTAATGTTAGGAATATCAGAAGTTATTTCTTCTGATCCTAATTTAGTTTCTCTACATATACAAGATAATTCATGAATATGAATAGTAGTAAATAAATCATTATGTATTATTCTTTCAGAAACTAATATTGAATCTTCAAAATTATAACCATTTCAAGGCATAAAAGCAACTCTAATATTTTGACCTAAAGCTAATTCCCCCAAATCTGTAGCAGAATTATCAGCTAAAATATCACCTTTATTAACTTTTTCATTTAAAATTACACAAGGTTTATGATTAATACAAGTATTTTGATTTGATCTTAAATATTTATCTAAATAATAAATATCTAATTTATTTTTTAATTTTTCTTTTTTTTCTAATTCAATAACTATTTTAGAAGAATCTAAATATTTAATAAATCCACTATTTTTACAAATTAACAATGATCCAGAATCTTTAGCAACTATTCTTTCCATACCAGTTCCTACTAAAGGAGATTCAGGTTTAATACAAGGAACTGCTTGTCTTTGCATATTAGCACCCATTAAAGCTCTATTTGCATCATCATGTTCTAAAAATGGTATTAAAGAAGATCCTATAGAAACAATTTGTTGAGGTGAAACATCAACAAAATTAATTTGATTATATTTAAACAAATTAAATTCACCTTTATATCTACAAACTATAAAATTATTTTTTATTTTATTTTTTTTATTTATTTTTAAATTAGCATGAGAAATTATATAATTATAATCTTCTATAGCAGATAAATAAAAAATTTTATTCTTTATATATCCATTTTTAGCCAATCTATATGGAGTTTCTATAAAACCATATTTATTTATTTTAGCATATATAGATAAAGAATTTATCAAACCAATATTAGGTCCTTCAGGAGTTTCTATAGGACATACTCTACCATAATGACTAATATGCACATCTCTAACTTCAAAACCTGCTCTATCTCTAGTTAAACCTCCAGGTCCTAAAGCAGATATTCTTCTTTTATGAGTTATTTCAGACAATGGATTATTTTGATCCATAAATTGAGATAATTGACTAGAACAAAAAAAATCCTTTATTATTACAGATAAAGGTTTAGCATTTATTAAATCCTTAGGATAAAAATTATTCAGATTATTTAAAGATAGACGATCTTTTATATTTTTTTCTATTCTTATTAATCCTATTCTAAATTGATTTTCTACCATTTCACCAACACATCTAACTCTTCTATTACCTAAATGATCAATATCATCTATATTACATTTTCCATCTTTAATATTAATTAATTTTTTTAAAATACCAATAATATCATTAATAGATAAAATCTTTAAATTACTTTTAACATTAATAGAATTATTTATTTTCATTCTACCTATATCAGATAAATCATATTTATCTAAAGAAAAAAATAAATTTTTAAATAACTTTTTAGCTGAATCTAATATAGGAGGTTCTCCAGGTCTCATCATTTTATAAATTTCTATTATAGCAGAATTTTTATCTAAAACATTATCAATATTTAGTGTATTTAATATACATTTATTACTATTTGATTCATTAATAAATACTACTTTTATATTTTTTAATTTACTTTTTAAAATTATATTAATTTTATCTAAAGATAATTTCTCATTAGAATATAATTTATCTCTATGTAAATTATTAAATTTAATTTTATAATCTTTAAATAAAATTTTATCTACTAAATATTCTTTAGGAACTTTAATAAAATTAACATTATCTAATTCCATTTTATTTATATGTTTTGATTTTATTCTTTTTCCTTTTTTAATATATAATTTATTATTAAAAAATATATCAAAATCTAAAATACAACCTTTTAATCTTAAAGGTATTAAATTCATATATATATTATTATCTATAATATTAAATTTAATATAATCAAAAAATATTTTTAATATTTTTTCATTATTAAAATTTAAAGCTTTAAGTATTATAGTTGCTGGAATCTTTTTTTTTCTATCTATTCTTAAAAATAAATAATTTTTTAAATCAAATTCAAAATCTAATCATGAACCTCTATAAGGAATTATTCTAGCATTATATAATACTTTACCAAAAGAATTATTCTTACCTTTATCACTATCAAAAAAAACTCCTGGACTTTTATGTAATTGAGAAACAACTACTCTTTCAGTACCATTAACTATAAAAGTACCTCTTTTAGTCATTAATGGTATTTCACCCATATAAACTGTTTGATTTCTTTTACATTTTATAATATTTTTTTCATAAAATATTAAACATAAATTAACTTTTAAAGAAACAGAATAAGTTAATCCTCTAATTTTACATTCTTTACTATTAAATAAACATTTTTTTAAAATATAATTTTTATAAACTAGTTCAACATTATTATTATAATTATATATAGGAAATATAGACTTAAAAGATAAATCTAAACCAGAATTTAAATTATCATTTTTATATAAAAAATTTTTATAAGAATTAATTTGTATAGAAAGTAAATATGGAATATCTAATATTTTATAAATTTTACTAAAATCTTTACGTATACGTTTCTTTTCAGTATTTGTAAAACACATATAATTTAAACCTATAAAAAATTTTTATTTAATTTCAATTACAGCCCCCACTTCTTCTAAAGATTTTTTAATTAATTCTAAATCTTTTAAATTAACTTTTTCTTTTATTAAAACAGGACAAGATTCAACTAAATCTTTAGCATCTTTTAATCCTAAATTTAAATAACTTCTTATTATTTTAATTACTGATATTTTATTGTTACCAATAGAATTTAAATATAAATTAAATTCAGTTTTTTTATTATTATCTTTATTTAAACTTTCATTATTTTTATTTAAATCAACACTAATAGAAGAAGAATCAATGCCAAATTTTTTTTCCATAGCATCTATTAATTCAACTATTTCTATTAAAGTCATTGAAGATATTCTTTCTAATATTTCTTCTTTTGTTATTTGCATATTTATAAACCTACAAATTAAATTATTTAATACTTTCTTTAATTTTTAATAAAATACGTATAATTCTTAAAAAACTTATATTTTTTAAATAAAATATAAAATATAATAAAGAATTTTTAAAATTTTTAAATTTTATAATTCTTTTTATTAATTTTAATTTAATTAATTTTTTATTTATAACTACAGATCTTAAAAATAATATATTTTTATATTTAAGTATATAATTATATAATAATATTATAATATTATTAATATCATCAAAAGAATAACATAATATTGTAGGACCTATTAAATATTTATATAAAAAACTAATATCTGTATCTTTAATAGCTAATTTAAATAAATTATTTCTCAATATAGTAATAAAAGAATTTAATTTATTTATTTTTTTTCTTAAATTATTTAAATCATTACAAGATATATTTTTAAAACCTATTAAAAATATAGATATAGATTTATCTAAATTATATTTGAGTTTTTTAATAATATTTTTTTTTTTATTTATTTTTAATAACATTAATATTACCTAATTTATAATTATTTATTTTAATTTAATTAAATATTTATAAATTAACTAAATAACTATTACCCATAGTACTAGAAATAAAAATTTTTTTTATAAATAAAAAATTTTTAATTGAAGATGGTTTATTTTTTTTTATAGAATCTAACAAAAAAATTAAATTATTAGCTAATTTAAAACTTTCTAAATTTATATTACCAATAGTAACATGAATAATTCCAAATTTATCATTTTTATAAATTATTCTATTCTTAGAAAAATCATTAATAGTTTTTTTTAAATCATTAGTAATATTACCAAATTTAATATTAGGCATTAATCCTTTAGGACCTAAAATATAACCTATTTTACTAATATTATTAATATAATTAGGAGTTGTAATAACTAAATCAAAATCAATATTAATTTTTTTATTAATTATTTTATTGATTAAAGAATCTGAACCTACTATGTAAGCACCTCAAGAATAAATAATATTTTTATCATATTTATTATCAAAAACAGCTATTTTAATATTTTTATTTAAATAATAAGGTAAAATTACATTACCATAAATATATTGATTAATATCTTTATAATTTATATCTAAATTAATAGAAACATCTATAGATTCTATAAAATTTCTTTTCTTATTATTTTTCTTTAATAAATCAAAAATATCAATTAAATAATTTAAAAATTTATCATTTTTATTTAATAATTTATTCATTTTTTTTAATTTTAAAATTAATTTTTAATATTTATTCCCATAGATTTAGCTGTACCAATTATTGATTTAATAACAGAATTAATATTACAAGAATTTGTATCTAATATTTTAATTTTAGCAATTTCTTTAATATCTTTTTTATTAATATAACCTATTATATTATTTCCAGGTTTATTAGAACCTTTTTTAATAGATAAATATTTTTTAATAAAATAAGACACAGGAGGATTCTTTATAATAAAAGTAAAATTACGATTATCAAATACTTTAATTATAACAGGTATTGGTATACCTTTTTCTAAATGAGCAGTTTTTTTATTAAATTCATTACAAAAATTCATAATATTTAAACCTCTTTGACCTAATATAGGTCCAACAGGAGGACTAGGATTAGCCATTCCTGATAAAACTTGTAATTTTATATATGATTTTATTTTATTCATAAAAATTTAAAAATATATAATTAATAATTTTTTTCTACTTGTGAAAAATCTAATTCAACTGGAGTAGATCTACCAAATATCAATACAGAAACTTTTAATCTATTTTTATCATAATCAACTTCTTCAACAGTACCACTAAAATCAGAAAAAGGACCATTATTTACTCTAACTAATTCTCCTAATTTAAATAGAATTTTAGGTTTAGGTTTACTAAAACTATTTAATCTATTTTTAATATAATTAATTTCATTTTCATCTATAGGAAAAGAATTTTTATAATTATTTCCTATAAATCCTATAATTTTAGGTATACTTTTAATTAAATATCAATTTCTTTCATTCATCACCATATTAATAAAAAAATATCCAGGATAAATTTTTCTATTACTTTTAATTCTTATACCATTTTTAATTTCTAATATTTCTTCAGTAGGTATTAAAATATCTCCAAAATAATTTTCTAATTTATTTAATTTAATATAATTTTTTAATTTATTAACTACTTTATCTTCAAAATTAGAAAATACTTGTATAACATATCATTTTTTTATATAATTTTTATTTAACATATTATATAATCCTAAATTTTTTCAATTATTAATAATATATATAATATAAATATATCAATTAATCATATAATAAAAGAGATTAATAAACTAATAAATAGAATTATAAAAACCATTTTATTTACTTTAAATAAATTAGGTCATTCAACTTTAGAAATTTCTAATTTAGATTTTTTTAAAAATAATATAAACTTTTTAAATAATATAGTAGATTTAATTATAGAAAAAAAAATATAATAAAATATTATTTTAAATAATAATTTAAATAAAAAATTAAATTTTATTAAAAAAAAATTTATAAAAAAAAATAAAATTAATGATAATGATATAAAAAATAATTTATAAAATTTCTTAATTCTTTCAAAAAAAATATACATATTATTAAATTTTAAAACATATTATATATATATAAATAATAAAATACATATATTATATTATATATAATAATAAAATTAAAACAATAAAAAAAAAATTAAATTATAATTTAAAAATATTTAATAAAAAATAATTCATAAAATTTCATTCTTCTATAATCAAATAAATTATTATGATTAAAATTAATTAAATGTAAAAAACCATGTATTAATAAATTAAAAATATTATATGTATAAATATTTTTATATTTATATTTTTTTAATATATAATTAGGACAAATAATTATTTCACCTAATAAAAAATTATTAGAAAAAAAATTTAAATTAGAAAAAGATAAAATATCTGTGGATTTATTTATATTTCTATATTTAAAATTTAAATATTTAATATAAATTTCATCTACAAATATAATATTAATATATTTATTTATATTAAAAAAAATATATAATTTTAAAAATAAATTATTTAAAAAAAATAAATCTATATAAAAAAAATAATTAGAATTATAAAAATATAAATTTAAATATTTATTTACTATAAAAATATTATTTTTCATTAATTAATAATTATATTAAAAATTTTAATTTAAATTAAGTTGTTAATAAATTACCATATAAATAATTATTATAAATTTTTTTTATTTTAACATTAACTATATTACCTATTAAACAATTTTTACTTTTAAAAAATACTTTTCTATTATTTTCAGTACGACCAAATAAATATTTTTTATTTTTTTTAGAAATACCTTCTACTAAAATTTTATAAATATTATTTAACATATTATTATTATAATAATTAACATTACTATCAATTAATTTTTTAATTTCAAAAAATCTACGTTTTTTTTCATTTATATCAATATTATCATCAAAATTATAAGATAAAGTTCCTGGTCTAGGAGAATACATAAATATATAACTATGATCAAATTTTATTTCTTTAATTAAATCTAAAGTTAATAAAAAATCTTTTTCAGATTCATTAGGATATCCTACTATAAAATCTGTGCTAAAAGTTAAATTAGGTCTAAAAAATAAAATTTTATTAATTAAATCTTTATAAAATTCTATACTATATTTTCTTTTCATTAATTTTAATATTTTATTTGAACCACTTTGAACAGGTAAATGTAAAAAATTAACAATTTTATCTATATTTTTATAACAATTAATAATTTTATCATTAAAATAAAATGGATGACTAGTAGTAAATCTTATTCTTTTAATTTTTTTAATATCTGATATTAAATATAATAAATCAGAAAAATCACATTTATTACCATTTGAAAATTTACTTAAATAAGAATTTACATTTTGACCTAATAAATTAATTTCTTTTATATTATTAATTGATAAATTACATATTTCTTTAAAAATATCTTCAGGATATCTACTAACCTGCTTACCTCTAGTAAAAGGTACAATACAATATGAACAATAATTATTACATCCTTCTATAATAGAAACATAAGAATAAATTTTTATATTTTTTAAAAAATTATATTTATAATTAAAATTATTTATATTTTTATTAATATTAAAAGATTTTATATCAATTAATTTTTTATTATTTTTAATAAATTTTTCTATTAAATAATGTAATTTATGTATAGATTGTGGACCACATACAATATCTATTAAATTAGATTTATTAAAAACTTTTTTTTTTAATTGAGTAGATAAACATCCACATAAACATATAATTAAATTACTATTATTTTTTTTAATTTTATTAAATTTATTTAAAAAATTAAAAAATTTATTTTCAGATTTTTCTCTAATAGAACAAGTATTTAATATAATAATATCAGCATAATCAAAAGATTCTAAAATTTTATAATTACCATAATATTTTAAATAATTAATTATTTTAATAGAATCATAATGATTCATTTGACAACCTCAAGTTTTTAAATAAACCTTTTTATACATAAAATATTAATTTAAAATCATTTTATAGCTATGATAGGATTTGAACCTATAACTCCAGCGTTATGAATGCTGTGCTATTACCAATTAAGCTACATAGCTAAATATAAAAAAACAAATAATTACAGGGGCACTAGGATTCGAACCTAGGATCTCGGGATCAAAACCCGATGCCTTACCAACTTGGCTATACCCCAATAATACGGAAGACGAGATTTGAACTCGTAAACTATATAAGTACTAGATTCTAATTCTAGTGCGTTTACCAATTTCGCCACTTCCGTTAAATATTAAATATACTTATATTATAATATAGTATATTATTATTTATATGAAAAATAAACCATTATATAAAATTATTAAAAAAATATCTAATTTATTTAAAAAATATAAATTATTTTATGGACATAGTACATATAATGAATATTCAGAATCAATACATTTAATATATTCAATATTAAATTTAAATATAAATAAAAAATATAAAAATATAAAAATAAATAAAAAAAAAATAAAAAAAATTATAAAACTAGCTAAAATAAGAATTAATACTAATAAACCTATAGCATATATAACTAAAAATGTATGATATTGTAATAAAAAATTTTATATAGATGAAAGATCTATAATACCAAGAAGCCCTATAGGAAAAATTATTTTAAATAAATTTAAAAATATAAATAAAAAAAAATATTATCCTAAAAATATACTAGATTTATGTACAGGAAGTGGATGTTTAGCAATAATATGTTCATATATGTTTCCTAAATCAAAAATTGATGCATCTGATATATCTAAAAAAACACTAGAAATAGCTAAAAAAAATATAATATTACATAAAATTAATAATATTAATTTAATAAAATCAAATTTATTTAAAAATATAAAAAAAAAATATGATTTAATAATAACTAATCCACCTTATATATCATATAAAGAAAAAAAATATTTACCAAAAGAATATTTTTTTGAACCTTCAATATCTCTTTTTACTTATAAAAATGGTCTATATATAATAGAAAAAATAATAAATAAATTTAGGAAATATTTAAATAAAAAAGGTATATTAATATGTGAAGTAGGTCATAAAAAAAAATATATAATTAAAAAAAAAAAAAATATAAAATTTAAATGAATAAAAACAAAAAATAAAAATAATAATATTTTATATATTAAAAAATATTAAATTTTAAATAAATTTATAAAATTTTTAAATAAAATTTTACTTAATAAATTAAAATTAATATTTTTTATTATACTAATTTTTTTTATTATAATAAAAATATTATAAGGATAATTAACTTTATTTATATAAGGACTTAAATAAGGAGAATCAGTTTCAACTATTAATCTATCTAATGGAACATAATTAATAATTTTTTTAAAATTAATATAATTTTTAAATACTAATCAAGAAAAAGATATATATAAATTCATATCTAAAAATTTTTTTAATTGATATATATTATTATAAGAAAAACAATGAATTACATAATTAATATTAAAATTATAAAAATTTTTAATAATATTAATAGTATCATTATAAGATGATCTACTATGTATTATACAAACTTTATTATATTTATAACTTAAATATAAATGATATTCAAAATATAATTTTTGTAATTTAACAGAAATAAAATTATTATAATAATCTAATCCTGTTTCACCAATAGATATTACTTTTTTATAATTAATAAATTTTTCAATATATAAAAATTCTTTATAATTAATTAAATTTATATATTTTGGATGAATACCACAAGAAAAATAAATTATATCAATATTAGAATAATTATTAAAAATATCAATAAAATTATTAATATTTATTGAAACACATAATAAATATTTAAATTTTTTTTTCTTTAAATAATTAATTAAATTAACAATATTTAAATTATCAATAATATTTAAATGACAATGACTATCAAAAAATTTCATAATAAAACTTATTTTTTATTAATCAATATATAAAATATATCATAAATAATTTTAAATTTTAAAATATCCTTATTAATTTTCAATAAACTATTAAAATCATTAAAAAATAATAAAATTTTATCTATAATTAAAAATATCTTTTTATAATAAATAAATTTTTTTAAATATTTAATTTTATCTATAAAATCTAAATTATAAATATAATTAATATCATTTTTAATAATTTTTAAAATATCTAAAAGAAAATAATAAAATCAATATAAATTATAATATATAAAATTATTATTATTAAATAAATTAAATATTTTATTAAAATTATTTGAAAATATTAAATTAATATTAGAAAAAAATATTGATCTAAAAAATCAAAATTTTTTTAAAAAATATATAGATAATATTGGAGAGTAATTACTTAATCTAATAGAAGATATTATTTGTTTTTTATTATAATTATTATTAATATTTTTATAATTTAACAAAAAATTTAAAATATATTTTTCATTAGGAGATTTTAAATTAAATTTATAACATCTACTTAAAATTGTTAAAGGAATTTTAATATTAATAAAACAAGTAAAAATTATAATAATTTTATAATAAGATTCTTCTAATAATTTTAATAAAAAATTATTTATATATTTATTACTAAAATTAAAATTAAAAAAATAAATTACTTTATATTTAGAAATATATAAATTATTATAAAAAATTTTATTTAAATTTAATATATCATTAAAACTAAAATTATTTTTAAAATCTAAATAAAAAAAATTAGGATGTTTTTTTTTATTTATTAAATTACAATTTAAACATCTATTACAAAACTTATATTTAACTTTATAATCACAAAATAATCATTTTACTAAATTAATTACTAAAATATTAACTCCTAAATAACTATTATAATTAATTAATAAACCAAAATTTTTTTTAATAAAAATATTAGAAAAAATAATTTTCTTATAAAAATTCTTTAATCAAGGATATATATTAAAATTCATAATATTAAATATAATTAAAATATAAATTATTTAAAATAAAATATTTATATATAAATTTTTTTTATTTATAATATAAATATTATATTAATAAAATAAAAATAAATATGTTAATAAAAAAAAAAGCACCAAATTTTATAGCACAAGCAATTTCTAAAAAAAATAAAATAATTAATAATTATAATCTAAAAAAAAAAATAAAAAATAAAAACTGTATTTTATTTTTTTGACCATTAGATTTTTCATTTGTATGCCCTACAGAAATATTATCATTAAATTATAGATATAAAGAATTTAAAAAAAGAAATACTAAAATAATAGGAATATCTATAGATTCAATATACACACATTTAGCATGAAAAAAAACTCCTATTAATAAAGGAGGAATAGGAAATATAAATTTTGACATAGTATCAGATATAACAAAAAAAATACAAAAAAAATATAAAGTAGAATATAAAAATAGTTTTTCTTTTAGATCAACATTTATAATAGATAAAAAAAGAATAATAAGACACTTATCTATAAACGATTTACCTTTAGGTAGAAATATAGATGAATTTTTAAGAATAATAGATGCATTAAATATATATTTAGAAAAAAAAGAATTATGTCCTGCACAATGAATAAAAAATAAAAAAACAATAATGCCAAATGATAAAAGTATAAAGAATTATTTAAAAAATAATATTAAAGATTTATATTAATTAAAATAAATATATATTAAAAATATAAAATATTCTTCTTCTTAAAAATAAGAAGAAGAATATTATATTTTATATTCATTATAAATTACATGTTTTTTAATAATTGGATCATATTTTTTAATTGATATTTTTTTATTATTTTTATTTTTAGTAGTAGTATAAAAATGATTACTAGTACTAGAAATTAATTTAATATTAATTCTTTTACTTTTTACCATATTTTTAAATATATATAATTTTAAACAATATTATTAAATACTTTTTCTATACCTTTTTTATTAATAATTCTAATAGCTTTAGTACTTAATTTAAATCTTATAAATCTTTTTTTTTTAGGAATTCATAAACGATGATTATGTAAATTTGGTAAAAATTTTCTATTAGAAGTATTCATAGAATATGATCTTTTTCTACCAAAAATAGATTTTTTATTAGTTACTAAACATTTTTTTGACATTGATTTTAATATATAAAATTTAAATTTAAAAAAAAAAACAAATTATATTATAATATAAATAAAATAAATTTAAAATAAATTATTTAAATTTAATTATATTTTTAACTAAAAATAATTCATTATATTTATAATTATTATTATTAAAAAAACCATAAACTATAATTATAGAATTAATTTTAATAAAATAAGAAAATTTTTTATATAATTCATCAAATAATAAAATATCTAAATTATCAGTTGTATCATCTATATTAATTATATAAATTTTTAAATTATTTTTAGTTAAAATATATCTAATACTATTTATAATACCAAATATATATATATTTTTTTTATTTTTAAATAAAAAAATATCTTTTATATAATATGCATTATATTTTTTCTTTATAAAATTTATATATTTATTTATAGGATTATCTGTTAAATAAAAACCCAAAACATCATTTTCTTTTTTTAAAATAAAATCTTTTTTATATAACTTATTATTATTAGTTAAAAAATCAATATTATTAAAATAATTAATATTAAATAAACTCATTTGCTTAAAATTATTTTTATTATTTTCAAAATTAAAAATTTTTAATATATTATTAACATTTTTTTTTAATATATATCTATTTATATTAAATATATCAAAACAACCAGAAAAAATTAAACTTTCTAAAATTAATTTAGATAACTTACTATTAATATTTAAAATACAAAAATTAATAAAATCTTTAAATAAACCAACTTTTTTTCTAATATTAATAATATTTTTTATAGAATTTTTACCAATACCTTTTATAGCCCCTAATCCATAAATTATATTATTATTAATATCTATTTTAAAATAATAATCACTATAATTAATATTAGGATATATTATTTTAATATTATTTTTTTTAGCTTCTAAAATCATTAATTTAACTTTTAAAGTATTATCTATATCAGAATTAATAACTGAAACAATAAACTCACATAAATAATTAGACTTTAATCATAAAGTTTGATAAGCAATAAAAGAATATGATACTGAATGAGATCTATTAAAACCATAACCAGAAGATTTATTAATTAAAGAAAATATTTTAGAAGATAAATTAACATTTATACCTAAATACTTAGATCCTTTTTTAAATATTTTTTTATGATATTTTATTTCATTAGTATTTTTTGAACTAATAACCCTTCTTAAAATATCTGCAGAACCTAAATCATAATTAGCAAATACTTTAGAAATATACATTATTTGTTCCTGATATAAAATTATTCCATAAGTATATTTTAAAATTGGTATTAATAATTTATGCTGTAAATTCTTATTAGGATAATATATTATTTCTTTTTTATGTTTTCTATTTATAAAATTTTCAACCATACCTGATTTTAAAGGTCCTGGTCTATATAAAGCTAATAATGCTACAATATCTTCAAAACAATCAGGTTTTAATCTTTTTATTAAATTTCTAATACCTTTAGATTCTAATTGAAAAACGGCAACAGTATCTGCTTTCTTTAATAAAGAAAAACTTAAATTATCATTTAAAGATATACTATTTATATTAATATTTAAATTATTTCTTTTATTAATTAAATTTACACATTTATTAATTATTGTTAAAGTTCTTAAACCTAATAAATCAAATTTTATCAATCCTATATATTCAATATCATATTTATCAAACTGAGTTATTAATCCTTTACTATCTATATCTAAAAATATAGGACAATAATTATTTATATTCTTAGGAGAAATAACTATTCCACCAGCATGTTTACCTACACCCTTTATAATTCCTTCTAATTTTATAGAAATATCAATTAATTTTCTAATATTTAAATTTTCTTTATATAATTGTTTTAATTTTTTTTCTTTTAGAAAAGCTTTATTTATAGTCATTCCTATATTAATAGGAATTAATTTTGCTATATAATCAACAAAAGAATATGAAAATCCCAAAACTCTACCAACATCTCTTATTACAGATTTAGCAGTTAATGTATTAAATGTAATAATTTTAGCTACTGAATTAATACCATATAATTTTTCTATATGAGATAAAACTTTATCTCTTTTATTCATACAAAAATCAATATCAAAATCTGGTATAGATTTTCTTTCTAAATTTATAAATCTTTCAAAAATTAAATTAAATTTAATTGGATCAATTTCTGTAATATTTAATAAATAAGCTACTAAAGAACCAGCTCCAGAACCTCTACCAGGACCAACAGGTATTTTATTAGATTTAGCTCATTTAACAAATTCCATTACAATTAAAAAATAATTAGATAAACATATCTTATTAATTACATATAATTCTTTTTTTAATCTATTTAAATAAATTTTAAATAAATTATTATTTAAATTAAGATTTTTTAACTTAATAAAAGTTAAATTTTTAATATATTTACTAGAACTAATATTTTCTTTAATATAAAAATTAGGTAAAATTAATTTTTTTCTATCAATAATAAAATTACATCTCTTAGCTATTTGTACACTATTATATAAAACTTCTGGAATATCTGAAAATATTTCTAACATCTCTAATTCTGTTTTTAAATATTGATGTTTAGTATAATTTATATAATTATTAATTTTATTTAAATTACAATTATAAAAAATAGATGAACGTACTTTATGAATATAAAAATCATCTTTATTAATAAATAAAACTTTATTAGTAGCTACAATAGGTATATTAATATCATAAGATAAATTTATTATATCATTAATATAAATATTTTCATTTAAATTTAGAACTCTATATATACCTAAATATAATCTATCTTTTAATATTTTTTTTCAAAATATAATAATCTTTTTAATTAAATCTATATTTTTATATATATAATATTTACCTATACAACTATATTTATCAAAATAAAAAATAAATATTAAACCTTTATTATATTTAACAATTAATTTATAATAAACAGAAATTTCATTTAAATTATTTATATTATTTAAAATATAAATTTTAGATAATAGTTTCATTAAATTTTTATAACCAATTTTATTTATTACTAATATTGTTAAAAAATGAGATTCTTTATTAATATTATTTTTATAATATAAGTATATATCTATACCAATTATAGGTTTAACACCATAAAAATAACATTTATTAATAAATTTTATAATACCTGATAAACTATAAAAATCTGTTAAAGAAATACAACAAATATTTAATTTTATAATTTTTTTAAATAATAAATCAATTTTACATAGACCATCTTTAATAGAATAATCACTATGTAAATTTAAATGTATAAATTTAGGATCCATATAATTATTTCCTATTTATCAATAAAATTATAGAAAAAAAATTAAAAAATAAATTAATTATTAATATAAAATTGAAAATAATTAAATTTATCGTAAATATTTTTAAATATAGGTAAACTATATGATAAATTTAAATATCCTAAAGGAGTTAATATTTTAAAATATATTCCAGAAGACATTTTAAAATATATAAAATTATTATTATAAATATTTTTATTCATTAACCCAGTATTAATAAATATATAAGATCTTATATATTCAAAAAAAAATCTATTTAAAAATATATTAGAAAAATCTAAATCTATATTAAAAAAACAAATAAAATTATTAATATTATTTAAATTACTATTATTATTAATTAAAAAATTAATATTATTAAAACCTTTTAAATAATTATTATTATTTAAAATTTTATTAAAATAAAAATTTTTATTATATGAATCATTAAATGATTTATAAAAAAAATCTATTAATAATAATATATTATTAAATTTATTAAAATTAATATATTTTTTAAATATAAATTTATAATTATATATATAACTATTAATATTTAAAAAAGAAATTTTATTTTTTAAATTAACATAAAATCCATTTCTATTAAAATAAAAACTATTTAAATTATTTATAGTTAAATTATTTTCTAAATATAAATTATTAAATTTATAATATTTATAATTTAAAAAATTACCTAATTTAAAAATATTAAAATAAAAATTATTAATATAATTAATACCTAATTTATAAACAATATTTTTTAAATTAAATAATAAATATGTATTTAAACCATAATTTTTATTAAAATATAAATTATTTAATAATAATTTATTAAAATTATTAATAACATTAATATTATTAATATTATTAATATTATAAAAAAATTTATTTTTTAAATAAATATTTTTAAATAAATTAATTATAAAACTTAATTTATTATAATTAATATTATTTTTATTAATTATATTCAAAGAAAATTTATTTATAAAATTTAAAATATTATATTTTAATAAAATAAATTTATAATTTAATTTATTAAATTTATTAAAACCAAAATTAAAATCTAATATAATATCATTATTAAATTTTAAATTATAAATCAAATTTAATTTATTATTATAATAATAAATATATTTATTAATATCATTAAATATATTAATATTTAAATTTAATAAATATTTATTTAATAAATATTTATTAAAAATAAAATTATTTAATTTATAAATATTAAATTTATTTATAATATTTAAATTTTTTAAAATTATATTTTTTATATAAAAAATTTTATTAAATTTTAAATATAATAATAAAAATAATTTATTATTATAAATTTTTTTAAATTTTAAATTAATAATTATATCTAAATAACCTCTATTTTTAAAATAATAATTAATTTTATTTATAAAAATTTTTAATTTTTTATTATTAAAATATAAATTTTTATTAAAATTTTTTTTTTTTAATTTATTTAAAATATTATTAAATTTAAAAATATTACTAAATATAATAAAATCTTTTATTATAAATCTTTCATTTTCATTAATATTTAAAATAATATACAAAAAATTTTTATAAAAAATTTTTTTAATATTTATTTTAACATTAAAATATCCATAATCAAAATATAAATTTTTTATATAATTTAAATAATTATATAATAATAATTTATTAAATTTGTAATAAAATAATTTATTAAAAAATAAATTATTTTTAAATAAAAATTTATTATTAATAAAAAAATTATTACCTTTAATATCTAAATTTTTTATATAAAAATTTTTATTTATATAAAAAACTAATATAATATTATTATTAAATATAAATTTATTACAATAAATATTAAAATTATTAATATTATTATTTTTGTATTTATTAATTAAATAATATTTAAATTTAAATAATGAATTATTATTAAAAAAATATTTTTTTTTAATATTAAATTTATTAAGTAAACTTAAAATATATTCTTTTTTATAAATATTAAAATTATTTTTAAAAAAAATATTATTAATAATAAATTTTTTATTAATTAAAATAAATAAAATATTATTATATTTATAAATTTTAATATAAGAAAAATAATCTATATTTCATAAATAATACAATATATCTTTTATATTAATATAAAAAATATTATTATTAAATTTTTTAACTAATAAATTATAATATAAATTATTATTATTAGAATAAATTAATAAAGAATTAAATTTTAAATTTCTACAAAAAACAAAATTAAAATCAAATAAAAATATAAGTAAAATAATTATTTTTCTTATCATAAAATATTTATAAAATTTAAAAAAAAAAAATAAATATATAAATTAATTTAAAATATTATCTTTTTTATTAAAAAACTTTTTTTCTAATAATTTATTATATTTTAAAGTAATATTATTTAAATTATTATTTAAAAAATTATTATCATCAATATTTATTATTTTTTTTTTTAATAAATCCTTAAATTTATTTCTAAATAATTGTCTAATATTTCTGATTAATATTTTAAATTTTTCCAATTCTTTTTTTAATAAATTAAACATTTTAAATCTATATTCTTCAGTAATATAAGGTAAATTTATAATTATATCATTATTATCCAAATTAGATGTAAGATTTAAATTTAAATTATCAATTACATTTCTAACTTTATTTCTAATACTTTTATCAAATAAAACTATTCTAAAACTATTATTAGTATTAAAATTTATATTAATTAATTTATTTAATTTAGTATTAATACCATGATAATTAATATATAAATTATAAATTAAATCAAAATTAATATTTTTAATATTAAATTTAGATATTTCTTTATCAAAATTTAATATACAATTAGACATTTTTGTATCAATATCTTTTAATATTTCATTTAACATAAAATTTAAAAAACCTATAAAAATATTTTAATAATAAAAAAATTAATTATCTAAAAAACTACGTAAAATTTCAGATCTACTTGGATGACGTAATTTTCTTAAAGCTTTAGCTTCTATTTGTCTAATACGTTCTCTTGTAACATCAAATTGTTTTCCAACTTCCTCTAAAGTATGATCACTATTCATATCTATTCCAAAACGCATTTTTAAAACTTTTGCTTCTCTTGGAGTTAAACTAGATAAAACACTATTAGTAACAGATTTTAAACTTCTAGAAGTAGCAGAATCTAATGGTAACTCTAAAGATGTATCTTCAATAAAATCTCCTAAATGTAAATCATCATCATCATTTATAGGAGTCTCCATAGATATAGGTTCTTTAGAAATTTTTAAAATTTTACGTACTTTCTCTTCTGAAATTAACATTTTATTAGATAATTCTTCAGCAGTAGGTTCTCTTCCTATTTCTTGTAAAATTTGTCTTGAAATTCTATTTAATTTATTAATAGTTTCTATCATATGAACAGGTATTCTTATAGTTCTTGCTTGATCTGCTATAGATCTAGTAATAGCTTGACGTATTCATCAAGTAGCATATGTTGAAAATTTATATCCTCTTCTGTATTCAAACTTATCAACAGCTTTCATTAAACCTATATTACCTTCCTGAATTAAATCTAGAAACTGTAAGCCTCTATTAGTATATTTTTTAGCTATAGATATAACTAATCTTAAATTAGCTTCTACCATTTCTTTTTTAGCTAATTTAATATTAAATTCATAATTTAATATAAAATTATTAATTTTTTTAATTTTTAAAATATTTAAACCAATTTTTTTCTCTATATTTAATAATATATTTATATTTTTTAAAATTTTATCTTTAACTTTAATTAAATTAAATGATCAAAATTTATTCATACTTATTACTTTATATAATCATTTACTATTCAAATAATATTTTGAAAAAAAATAATAAAAAATATCTTTAGGCATATAACTTTTTTTTATACATAAATATATTATTTTATTTTCTAAAACATTTATATTATTTAATAAATTCTTAAATTTTAATAATAAATAATCAAATTTTTTAGGTGATAATTTAAAAGTCATAAAAATATTAATTAATTTATTAATTTCACATTTAGTATAAGGATGATTAATAGTATATTTATTAATAAATTTAATAACATTTTTATATTGATAATTTAAATATATAAATTTATTATCTAAAATAAATTTATTTTTATTATTAAAAATATCATCTAAATTATCTATATATTTAATATTATTAAAATTATAAATACAATTATTATTATTAAAAATAAAATTATAATTTTTATTATAATCTATAAAACCAATTATTAAATCAGATATTTTTTTCTTATTTAATTTAATTAAATTATATTCTTTTAAAAAATACTTAATCAAATTTAAATTTTTAGCTAAATTAAATTGTATATTATTAATATTATCTTCTATTTTTTTTGATATATTAATTTCACCTTCTCTAGTTAATAATTCTACATTACCCATTTCTTTCATATACATTTTAATTGTATCAACATTTTTATTATTAATATTTTTTTTATATAAATTATTTAAAATTATTTTTTCTTTATTATTATAAATAATATTATTATTATTAAATAATAATTCATCTATATAATTAATATCATCTATTATAGAAAAACCAAAATCAGTTATTTTTTTAATTATTATTCTATATTGATTCTTTTTTATTTTTTTTATAATAGATAATTTTTTAATAATTTGAGAATAAGTAATATAACCTTGTTTTTTATTTTCAGAAATCAATGAATTTATTTGAAATTTTATTTCTTTTTTCATATCTATATATATAATAAATCATAAACAAATAAAAATTTTAAAATAATAATTATAAATTCAAATTATTAAATTTTATTAAATTTCATATTTTAATTTTTTGATTTAAAGTTAATTCATATAAATTATTATTTATTAATATATTTTTTAATATCTTTTTAACTATAAAAACTTTTAATTTAATTAAAGAATCATCAAATATTAAACTAAAATTAATATTTTTAGGAAAATAATTTCATAAAAATAATTTTATTAAATAATTTTTAATATTATTATTATATTTAGATATAATTTCATTTATAGTAATATTTTTATTATTAATACATAAATTAACAATATCTAAAAATAAAAATAAACCAGGTATTATATTTTTATTATAAAATAATTTGTCATATAAATTAACTTTATTAGATAAATAAGGATATTTTAATAATAAACTTATTAAACATCTTAATATAGTTATTTTTATTTTTTTATGTTTTTTATTAAATTCTAAAAATTTTTCTAAAAATTTATTATCTAATATACCAACTTTATTACTAACTTTTTGTCTTAAATAATTACGAATAATAGGACAATTAATTTTATATATAATAGGTAAAATAGAAGATATAAAAGAAATTTGACCATCATAAGTATATAAATTATTATTTAAATTAAAAAATTTAAATATAACATCAAATATAGATAAAGAATCTTTTATTCTTTTTTCAAATAATATTTTACCCTCTTTTTTAATTAAAGAATCAGGGTCTTCACCATAAGGAAGAAAAATAAAAAAAAATATTATATTTTTATTAATATAAAAAATTAATAAATCTATTATATTTTTAATAAATAAATAATTAGATTTATCACCATCTAAACAAAATATAATTTTATTAGTATAAAAATATAAAATATCTATCTGTTCTTTAAATATATTAGATCCTAATAAAGCAACACAATAATTTATACCAAATTTAGATAACATAATAACATCCATATATCCTTCTACTACTAATATTTTATCTAATTTAATATTATTATTTTTATTAATAATATTAAATAAATTATATAAACATTTTTTTTTAGAAAAATATATACTATTACAAGAATTAATATATTTACAAAAATTTTTTTTTTTTATAGATCTACCACCAAATGCAATAATATTTCCATTTATATTATAAATTGGAAATATAATTCTATTATATAATCTATCAAAAAAATTTCCATTTTTATCTTTAAGTAAAAAACCTAATTTAAATAAAAATATTCTATATTTAAAATCTAAATTATTAATAAATTTATTAACTAAAATAGTATAAGAAAAACCAATAGAAAAATTATATATACAATTATAATCAATATTTCTATTTAAAAGAAAATCTTTAATATATTTAATATTTAAATTTAAAAATAAAGATTTTATATATATTTTATTTAAATTAAATATTAATTTATAAAATATTTTTCTATTATTATAATTATAATCTTTAATATTATAATTTTCTAAAGATATATTATTAATATTAGACAATTCCTTAATTGCATCTATAAAATTATAATTATTAATTTTCATTAAAAAATCTATTATATTACCATAACATTTACAACCAAAACAATAAAATATTTTTTTTTCTTTATTAACAAAAAAAGAAGGATTTTTTTCTTTATGAAAAGGACAAAATGATTTATAATATCTTCCAGTTTTTTTAAGAGATAATTTAGATGAAATTACATCTACAATATCAGAAATAGATAATAATCTATTAATAAATAAACGAGAAAAATATATCATATAATAAAAAAAATAAATTAATATAAATTTATTAATCTATCTTTTATAAACTTTATCATAAAAATTTTTTTTTATACGTCTTTTGACTGCTGAAGCTTTAGCTTTCTTTCTTCTAGTAGTAGGTTTTTCATAAAATTCTCTTTTACGAATTTCAGTTAAAATACCAGATTTTTCACAAGATCTTTTAAATCTTCTTAAAGCCATATCAAATGGTTCATTATCTTTTATTTTAATAAAAGGCATAAATAAAATTCCTATAAATTAAATCTAAATTTAAATAAAAAGTAAAATTATATATAATATTATTATATAATAATTTTAAATAAAAATAAATATATGATTATATTAGGAATAGAAACATCATGTGATGAAACAGCATTATGTATATATAAAAAAAATAAAATAATAAAAAATAAAATATTTAGTCAATACAAAATACATAATAAAAATAAAGGTATAATACCAGAAATAGCATCTAAATATCATTATAAAAAAATAATACCATTATTAAAAAATATAATAAAAAAATCTAAAATAAAAATAAAAGATATAAAATTAATAGCATATACAGCAGGACCAGGATTACCAAATTCATTATTAATAGGAACAACATTAGCAAAATCTATATCATTAATATATAAAATACCATCTATACCAATTAATCATATAGAAGGACATATAATGTCAATAATGTTAAATAAAAAAAAACCTAAATTTCCATTTATATCATTAATAACATCTGGAGTAAATACTATTTTATGTATAGTAAAAAATTTCAATAAATATAAAATAATAGGAAAATCATTAGATGATTCTGCTGGAGAAACATTCGATAAAATATCAAAATTATTAAAATTAAAAAAATTAGGTGGAAAATATATATCTAAATTAGCAAAATATGGAAAAAAAATATTAAATTTTCCTAAACCATTAATAAATAAAAAAAATTTTAATTTTAGTTTTTCAGGATTAAAAACACATATAAAAAATTATATAAATAAAAAAGAATTAAATTTTCAACAAAAAGCTAATATAGCATTATCATTAGAAGAATGTATAACAGATATATTAATTAATAAAATAAATAAAGCATCTAAAAAATTTAAAATTAATATTCTATCAATAGTAGGAGGAGTAAGTAAAAATAATAAATTAAGAAATAAAATAAAAAATATAAAAAATAAAAGAATATATTTTACTAAAAAAAAATTTTGTACAGATAATGCAGCTATGATAGCATATGTAGCTTCAATAAAAAATATAAAAAAAATAAAAAATACATTAGAAATAAATATTAAACCTAAATGAAATATAAATGAAAATTTTTAAAAAATATTTAAAAAATTATTAATAATTAATAAACGTATATTATATATATCTTTTTTTATATTTTTACTATTATTAATAAATAATTTATAATTAATTTTATTCAACAAATTAAATATTTTATATAAATTAAAATATAAAAAATATAAAATATTTAAATTTTTAAATTTAAATTTAATTAATATATTAATAATTTTTAATATTTTAAATAAAATATCTATATTATTTCATATATTTATTTTATAAAAAATATCTAAAATAAAAATAGAAATATTATTATTACTATTATAAAAATAAATATATTTTAACAAAATAAAAACTTTATTAAAAAATAAAAAATATTTATTAGGTAAATGTAATCTTAAACAAAAATACTTTACTTTACTAATAGTATATTTATAATATATAAAATATTTATCTGAAAAAATAGTATCATAAAAAAAAAAACACAAAAAAATAAAATTTATATCAAAACCATAATTTAATAAATCTAATTTTTTAAAAATTAAAAAAAAATATAATTTATATTTAAATTTATTAAAAACTAATATTAATTCAGGAAAAATTATTTTTAATGCATTACAATTATTTAAAATATTAAAAAAAAAAAAAAGAATTTTTTCTATTTAATACTTTTTGTAATTCTATTCATATTCTTTCAGGAGTTATATTATTTAATTCATTATTATTAACCATATTTTTCATTAAATTAAAAGTACCTAAATTAATCTTAAATTTTAAATCAAACAAATAAGAATAAAATCTAGCTATTCTAATTAATCTTAAAGGATCATCTTTAAAATAAATAGAAACATGCCTAATAATTCTATTTTTTATATCTAAAATACCATTAAAAGGATCATAATAATTACCTAATAAATCCATTGCAATTGAATTTATAGTTAAATCTCTTCTATATAAATCATCTTCTAAAGAAATATTTTTAGAATAATTACATAAAAAACCTTTATAACCTAAACCAACTTTTTTTTCTTTACGTGCTAAAGCATATTCTTCTTTAGTATTAGGATGAATAAAAACTGGAAATAATTTTCCAACAGGTTTATAACCTAATTTAATCATTTTTTTATAAGTAGAACCAACAACTAATCAATCTTTATCTCTAGAATTTTTTATTCCTAATAATTTATCTCTTATAAAACCACCAACTAAATATATTTTCATATTTAATATTATATAATAATATTTAATAAAATTTTATTAAATATTTTTTTTTTTATTTTTTTTAAAGCTAAAAATATAGGTTTATCTAAATTTTTACTATTATTTTTTTTATTATATAATTGTATTTGCCTTGCATAATATGAAGATATCAAAATTAAATCAAATTTATTATCAATATTACTAATAGATTTCTTAATATTTAAATAAATCATAAAATTATCCTTATAAATAATATATATATATATAATATAATAAAATATACTATTTTATCAAATTAATAATATTAATATAATTTAATCTTGAATATAAATTAACATATTTAGATAATTTATGATTTAATAAAGGATAATTTAAAGAATTTCAATTAAATTCTTCATTTAAATATAATTTAACTTTATTTATTATATTAGGAATAATAGGATATAAATAAATTGATATAACTCTAAAAATATTTATTATAGTAGTACAAAACATATGTAATTTATCAAAACTATTATTTTTAAATAAAATTCAAGGTTTACTATCATTTATATATTTATTTATAATATCTAATAGAATATTAATTTCTAATATTAATTTAGAATAATTAAATTTTAAATATAAATTACTAATTAATTCAGATTTATTAACAAAAAAATTATAAAAATTATAATCCCATAATTTATTAGATAAAATATTATTAAATTTAATTTCTAAAAAAGTAGAATTTCTAGATGCTATATTAACAAATTTATTTACTAAATCAGAATTAATCTTATTAATAAAATCATTTAATGATAAATTTATATCATTAATATTATTAGATAATAAACTAGCAAAATAATATCTTAAACTATCAGAATCAAAAAATTTTAATCAATTATCAATATTTATAAAATTATTATAAGATTTAGACATTTTAATATTATTTATTAATATATGACCATGAACTATTAAATTATTAGGTTTTCTAAAATTTAAAATATCTAATAAACAAGGTCATAATATACTATGAAAATATAATATATCTTTACCAATAAAATGATATAATTCATAATTACTATTTTTATTTCAAAAATCATAGAATAAAGATTTATTATTATTTTTTAAACAAAATTTATAAAATGTACTTATATAACCTAATAAAGCATCTAATCAAACATAAAAATATTTTTTACTTATTATATTAGAAGGTATTTTAAAACCAAAATAAGGATTATCTCTAGATATATTTCAATTTAAATTTTCTATATCTAAATAATTAATTATTTGATTTAAAATATCCTTTTTTAAAAAAATATCTTTAATTCAATTATTTATAATATATTTAAATTTTTTAAAACTTAAAAATAAATTATTTGAATAACGTAATATAGGTTTACTATTACTAATAACAGATTTAGGATTAATTAAATTTATAGAATTATAAAAACTACCACATAAATTACAATTATCTCCATATTGATTTTTATTTTTACAAATAGGACATATTCCAATTATATATCTATCAGGTAAAAAAATTTTTTCTTTAATATCATAAAATTGTAAAATATTTTTAGTATATAAAATTTTTTTATCATTACATTTATTTATAAAATCTATTAACAAAGAATAATTATATTTATTATGAGTAGTATAATAAAAATCATGAATAATATTAAAATTTAAAAATTGTTTTCTATGATAAGATAAATTATTAAATATCATATCTTTAATATTAATATTTAATTCTTTAGATTTTAATAAAACAGCAGTACCATGAGAATCATCAGAACATATAAAATATACATTATTATTTAATAATCTTTGATATTTAACTCATATATCTGCTTGTATATGCTCTAAAATATGTCCTAAATGTATAGGACCATTAGAATAAGGAAATGCACAAGTTACTAATATATTTTTCATTTAAATATTAAAAAATTTATATTATCGGCAAGGGAGGATTTGAACCTCCGACCTACTGGTCCCAAACCAGTTGCGCTACCAAACTGCGCTACTCACCGAAAGGTGGTTAATGGGAATCGAACCCATGACTACTGGAACCACAATCCAGTGCTCTACCTACTAAGCTATAACCACCAAATATTAATTATTTATTATATAAAATATTTTATAAAAAAACTACTAAATTATATACAATAAATTATTTAAACAAAATTAAGAACCTTTCATCATTTCAAAAAATTCATAATTAGTTTTAGTCATTAATAATTTTTTTATTAAAAATTCCATAGAATCTACTTCATTCATAGGTTGTATAATTCTTCTTAATATCCATATTTTTTTTAATTCATTAGAAGAAGTTAATAATTCTTCTTTTCTAGTACCAGATCTATTATAATCTATAGCTGGAAAAATTCTTTTTTCTGATATTTTTCTAGATAAATGTAATTCCATATTTCCTGTACCTTTAAATTCTTCATAAATAACTTCATCCATTTTAGAACCAGTATCAATTAAAGCAGTAGCTATAATAGTTAAACTTCCTCCTTCTTCAATATTTCTAGCTGCACCAAAAAATCTTTTAGGTCTATGCAAAGCATTAGAATCAATTCCACCTGTCAAAATTTTACCAGATGCAGGAACAACAGTATTATAAGCTCTAGCTAATCTTGTAATAGAATCTAATAATATAATAACATCTTTTTTATGTTCTACTAATCTTTTAGCTTTTTCTATTACCATTTCTGCAACTTGAACATGTCTTGAAGGGGGTTCATCAAAAGTAGATGCTATAACTTCACTTTTTTTTACTAAACGATTCATTTCTGTTACTTCTTCAGGTCTTTCATCTATTAATAAAATTATTAAAATACAATTTGGATAATTATAATTTATACTTCTTGCTATATTTTGTAATAATATAGTTTTTCCTGCTTTAGGAGGAGCTACTATTAAACCTCTTTGACCTTTACCAATAGGAGCAGATAAATCTAAAACTCTAGCTGTGATATCTTCATAAGATCCATCACCTATTTCCATATATAATCTATTATTAGCATGTAATGGTGTTAAATTTTCAAATAATATTTTATTTATAGAATTTTCAGGTTTATCATAATTTATTTTATTAACTTTTAATAAAGCAAAATAACGTTCTACTTCTTTAGGAGGTCTTATTTTACCAGTAATAGTATCTCCTGTTCTTAAATGAAATCTACGTATTTGACTAGGAGAAACATATATATCATCAGGACCAGCTAAATATGAACTATCAGAAGATCTTAAAAAACCAAAACCATCTTGTAAAATTTCTAAAACTCCATTTCCAAAAATATTTTCACCACTCTTAGTATGTTGCTTTAAAATAGAAAAAATTATATCTTGTTTACGCATTCTAATTAAATTTTCTAATCCAATTTTTTTTCCTAAATTAATTAATTCAGAAATAGACATACTTTTTAATTGCGTAAAATTCATAATATATTATAATTTATAATTAATTAAAATCTTAATAACACTAAAAAAAATATAATTAATTTATTCTATTTAAATTAAAAAAATTTATTATATCTGATTTATTTAAAAGACCTGTTTTTTTTTTTAATAAATTACCATTTTTAAATAAAATTAAAGTAGGTACACTTTTAATATTATATTCACTAACTGTTATACTATTATTATCTATATTTAATTTAACAAATTTTATTTTATCTTTATAATCATTATATAAACTATCTAAAATATCACTAAATAATTTACAAGGACCACATCATTCAGCTCAAAAATCAACTAAAACATAACCATTGTATTTTAAAACTTCTTTATTAAATAAATTATCACTTATTTCTAAAATTTTATTCATTAATATATTCCTCAAAATAAATAATAATTATTTTACTATATTTTATAATGTTTTTAAATAAATAAAATATTAATAATAAATAAAAATATAAAAATAATAATTTTAATGTAAAATAATTATTTAAAATATAATTATAATTTAATTAAAAATGTTAAATATATTCAAATTAAAAAAAAAAAAATTCAAAAAAATAAAAAATATAAAAAATTTAAAAAAAAAAAAAATAAAAAAATATTTTTGAATAGATTTAATAAATCCTACAAAATTAGAAAGAATATATATAAAAAAAATATTTAATCAAAAAATAATAAATAATTTAGAACTATTTAATATAGAATCATCTGCAAGATTCTTTGAAGATAAAAATGGACTACATATACACTCTTTTTTTTTTGAAAAAAATAAAGAAAATTATATGAATATATATACAGTTGCTTTTACACTAAAAAATAATAAATTATATTCATTAAGAGAAAAAAGATTAACTATATTTAATATATATGAATCTAAAATGATTAATAAAAAAATAAAATATAAAAATATATACAATTTAATACTTGATTTATTTGAAATTAAAATAGAACAATTAGCAAATGAAATAGAAATAATTTCAAATGAATTAGAAAATTTAACATCAATAATATTAAGAGATAAAAACAATTATGAATTTAATATATCAATATTAATATTATCTAAAAAAGAAAATATTACATCTAAAATAAGAATATGTTTAATAGATACACAAAGAGCATTAAAATTTTTAATACGTAAAATAAATTTTAATGATATACAAAAAAAAATAACTAAAGAAATAATAATAGATATAGAATCATTATTATCATATAATGAATCACTATTTCAAAAAATAAATTTTTTAATACAAGCAGCAATGGGTTTTTTAAATATTGAACAAAATAATATATTAAAAATATTTTCAATAATATCAGTAATATTTTTACCATCTACATTAATAGCATCAATATATGGAATGAATTTTAAATATATACCAGAATTAAATTGACATTATGGTTATCCAATAACAATAGCAATTATATTTCTATCAGGATTAATACCATATACTTATTTTAAAATAAGAAAATGAGTTTGAATAAAAAATAACAATAAAATAAATAAAACAATTAATTTTTAATAATAAAAATGATAATATATAGTAAATTTAATATAGGACAAAAAGTTATACATAAATTATTAGGATTTACAGGAATAATTATAGATATTGATCCAATATATTTTTTAAAAAATAAATATAATAAAAAAAATATAAATAATAAAAATAAACCATGATATCATGTTTTAATAGAAGATAATAATGGGTTTTATATACATATATATTTAGAAGAATATCAATTATCATGAAAAAAAGTAGAAAAATATGAAAAATCATCATTAGATGATATATATAAAATAATTAAAAAAAATAAAAAATTAAAAAATTAAATAGAATATAATCAATTTATTTCATTTAATCATAATTTAAAATTTGTAGTTTCTAATATTATAGGAATATTATTAAATAAATTATTTCTCATTACTCAATAAAATACAACATTCCCTAATTTACTATTTAATAATTCGCTATGTCTATCTATTTTACTACAAAAATTAGATTTACTACCATTTAAATGTAAAGCTTTTATATATTTAAAACCTATTTTTTTATCAAATTCTAAAAAAAAATTTTCACAATCTAAAAAAGTATTTAATTTATATCCTGAAGAAAAAACATGACTAGTATCTATACATACACCAATACGAAACTTATAATTAATAGATTTTATAATATCAGAAATATGATCTAATTTATATCCTATAGAAGTTCCTTGACCAGAAGAATTTTCAATTACTAATATAATATCATTAGTTGTATCTAATATATAATTAATAGAATTAATAATATTATCAATACATTTATTTTCACTAATAATATTTAAGTGATTACCTAAATGAAAATTAATTAAATTAAATTTTAATTTTAAACATATATTAATTTCTTTTTTAAATAAATTTATAGAATTATATAATTTCTTTTTTATTGGAGAACCTAAATTAATTAAATAACTACTATGAGGTATAATAAATTTATAGTCAATATCAAATTTATTAATAATAAAATTTATAATATTTAAATATTTTATACTTATTTTTTTATTTCATTTTAAAGGGTTACCTATAAAAAACGATAATGCATTAATATTATAATAAAATTTATTTTTAATAAAATTATTAATTAATTTTAAATTATTTTTTAAATGTACACCTATTTTTTTAGATTTAATTTTTAAAAAACTATTCATATTAAAATTATATTTATATAAATATATATATAAATTATAATATATAATATTTTAAATTAAATATATTTAAAAAATAAAAATGATAAAAAAAATAAAAGCAAAATATAGAAAAAAATTAGGTAGTAATAATAGTAATAAAATAAGAAAAAAAAATTATATACCTGCAATAATATATAAAAAAAAAAAAAATATAAATATAAAAATAAACTATTATAAAATATGAAATTTAATTAAAGATAAAAAAAAAATAAAAAATATAAAATTCAAAATAAAAATAAAAAAACTAAAATTTATATGTAATATAAAAGAAATTCAAAAACATCCATATAAAAATAAAATATTACATATAGATTTTATGTAATAAATTAATGGGTCGTACAGGATTCGAACCTGTGACCAATTGATTAAAAGTCAACTGCTCTACCTACTGAGCTAACGACCCAAATATAAAAATATATAAATATATTATAATAATTTTATATTAAAAACAATAAAAATATAAATTTAAAACAAATATAATTTTAATTATTTAATTTTAAAAAATAATTTAATAAAATATGAATTTTATATTAATAAAAAAAGAAATTAAAAAATTAATTAAAAAATATAAAAATTTTTTAGTAGGATATAGTGGAGGATTAGACTCTACAATATTACTTTATTTATTAAAAAAAAATAAAAAAAAAAATAATAATATAAGAGCAATACATATAAATCATAATACTAATTATTTATGTATAAAATGAGAAAAACATTGTATTAAATTTTGTAAAAAAATAAAAATACAATTAATAATTAAAAGAATATTTAATAAATATAAAAAAAATATAGAAAATAATTTAAGAAATGAAAGATATAATATTTATAAAAAATATATAAAAAAAAATGAAATATTATTAACAGCACATCATAAAAATGATCAATTAGAAACTATATTATTATCTTTAAAAAGAGGATGTGGAATAGAAGGTTTAATAGGAATTAAAAAAAAAAATAAAATAAATAATATTACTATAATAAGACCATTTCTTAATATAAATAAAAAAGAAATTAAAAAATATGCAATAAAAAAAAATATAAAATGAATAGAAGATCCAAGTAATAAAAATATAAATTTAGATAGAAATTTTTTAAGAATAAAAATAATACCAATAATAAATAAAAAATGACCTTTTTTTATATCATCTATAATAAGAACTTCAAAAATATGTTCAAAACAAAAAGAAATAATAGATAATTTTATAAAAAAAAAAATTAAAAATAATATTAAAAAAAAAATATTATTTCTAAAAAAAATATTAAAATTAAAAAAACAAGAAATTATATTAATATTAAGAAAATTTATAATATTAAATAAAAAAAAACAAATATCATATAAATTAATTAATTTATTAGCAAATAAAATTATAAAAAATAAAAAAAAAAAATATTTTCAAATAAATTTAAAAGAATTTAATATAAATAAATATAAAAATAAATTATATATAAGTAAAAAAATAAAAAATATAGATATAAAAAAAATATTATGAAATAAAAAATATAAATATATTAAATTACCAAATAAAATAGGAATTATTTATATTAATAATAAATATAAAAAAAAATATAACAATAAAAATACTGTTAGAAAACCATTTAAAAATGAAAATATTTATATAAAATTTAATATAAAAAAAAAAATAAAAATATTAAATAAAAAAAAAAAAAAAATAAAAAAAATATGACAAGAATATAAAATTCTTCCATGAAAAAGAAAATTTATACCAATTATATTCTATAATAAAAAACCTATATTAAGTCCTAATATATTTATAACTAAATATGGAAATCCTAAAAAATATAAAAAATGAAATATAATATTTAAAGAAAAATAATTTTTATCTATATTTAAATAATAAAAAATTAAATATATCTTTAATATTTATAAAATAAACTAAATTATTTAATCTATCTCTAAATTCTAATTTATTTATTAATAATAAATTTTTACTAATTATTAAAATATTAGGTATACCTATAGATTCAAAATCATTTATTATATTTCCAAAATATATATTACGATCTTCTATTAAAACTTTAATTTTATTAAAAATTAAAAAATTATATATTTTAAAAGAAATATCATAAACATCTTTTATATTATACATATTTATAGGTATTATACCAATTTTAAAAATAGAAATAGATAAAGGTAATACTAATTTATTATCAAAACTATAATTATCTATTAAACTTATAAAAATTCGAAAAATACCTATACCATAACAACCCATAAATATATTTTCTTTAAATTTATTAAAAATATTATAATAATAATTTGATAATTTAAAAATATGTGCTATTTCCATAGATTTCTTTTTTATACAAATATTATAAGAAAAATTATTTAAAAAAAAATTATAATTTTCACTTATATTTAAAAAATTAGAAACATTTATATTTTTAATTCAATTAACATTTCTAAATAAATAATTATTAATATTTGAACCTATAATAAAATTTTTAAAATTAATTAAATAACTATCAGCTATTATTCTATAATTAAAACCAAAAGGGCCTAAAAAAAAACTATTAATATTAAAATAATTAATAATATCTTTTTTATCTAAAATTCTTATATTAATAGATAAAGGATATAAATTTTTAATTTTTAACAAATCTATATTAGAATAATAAAAAATTAATAATATTAAAAATATTTTCTTATTTTTAAAAATAACTTCTACAATATAAGTTTTAATAAAATTATAAAAATCAATTTCTTTTAAATAATAATCATTTTTATAATTTTTTATATATAAATATTCTAATTTTAAAAATGAATTACTATTTTTATATTTATAAAATATTTTATTATATATATTTTTATTTATTAATAAATTATTTTCACCATATTTAAATAAAACATGAAATTCATGAGAAGAATTACCACCAATTTTTCCACATTTAGCTTCTTTATAAAAAATATTTAATCCTAAAATCTTAAAAATTTTATTATAAATAATAATCATTTTATTATAAATATTATTTAAACAATCTAAAGATTTATGAAATGAATAAGCATCTTTCATAATAAATTCTTTACATCTAACTAAAGAAAATCTTGGTCTAATTTCATCTCTAAATTTATCACCTATCTGATAAAAAATATATGGAAAATTTTTTAATATAAGTCTTTCTTTAATAAAAAAAGTAGTAATAACTTCTTCATTAGTTGGAGAAATTAAAAATAATTTATTATTTCTATCATAAAATTTATATAATTCATTACCATAACTATCTAATCTACCACTTTTTTTTCATAATAAAGAAGGTATTATAGATGGTAATTTTATTTCCATACAATTAAAATTATCCATTTCTAATTTTATTATATCAATAATATTATTAATAACTTTTAAACCATTAGGTAATATTATAAATATTCCTGAACATAATTTTCTTATAAAACCTCCATTAATTAATAAATCATATATATTGTTATTTTTTTTATTTCTTTTATTAGTTAATAAACAATAATTAGTAGTTTTCATAAATATATTAAATTATTAAATATTACAAATAAAATTACCTAAAAATTTTCCACCTAATATATGAATATGTAAATAATCTATTTCTTGTCCTGAATCTTTATTACAATTTATTACTAATCTATAACCATTTTTATCTATATTTTTATATTTAGCAATTTTAGATGCAACTAATAACATTTTACCTAATATAAATAATTGAGAATCATTAATATAATTCATATTTTTAATATAAATATTAGGTATTAATATAATATGAATAGGAGCTTTAGGATTAATATCATTAAATGCTGTAACATAATTATCTTTATATACAATATCTACTTTAATTTTATCTTTTAAAATTTCTTTAAATATATTAATTTTTTTCATAAAATACTTTAAAATAAATTACTAAATAAATTAATTATATTTTAATAATGACATAAAAACAATTATTTGATATTATATTATTAATTTAATATTATATTAAAAAGGTCTATAGCTCAGAGGATAGAGCACACCCCTGATAAGGGTGAGGTCAGTGGTTCAATTCCACTTAGACCTAATAATAATATTATTATATAGGGGTATAGTTTAATTAGGTAGAACAGTGGTCTCCAAAACCATAGGTTGAGGGTTCAATTCCTTCTACCCCTGTTTTATTTTCTAGAAATATAAATATTATTAATAGTATTAATCTTAATTCAATCTCCAGATTTTATAAAAAAAGGTACTTTTATTATTAAATTATTATATAATTTAGCTAAACTTAATTTATTTTCATTATTATATAAATCTACTGAACAAACTTTAACATTTAAAATTTTAGGAATAATTAAATTTATAGGTGAATTATTTCAAAATATTATATTATAAATATTATTTATATGTAAATATTTAATATTATTATTAATAATTTTTTTATTTAAAACTATTTGATTAAAATTTGTATCTAAAAAATAAAAATCATTTTTTATATTATAAATATAATTACAATCACAATAAAATATATTTGCAATTTTTATATTATTTAAATATTTAAATGTTTTTTCTATTAATTTAAAATTTTTTAAATTTCTTATTTTTAATCTAACAAATGGTTTACATTTACCAGGTTTAATAAATTCAACAAATTCAATAATATAAGGTTCATTTAAATATATAATTTTACTTCCTATTACAAGATTATTTTTTATATTTATCATAAAAATCTATTTAATTTAATACAATATTTTAAATATAAATATATTATAATATATGAAATAAAATATATAAATAATTTAAAAATATTATATGAAATATAATATAGAAATAAATTTAAATAAAAATATAAATAAATATAATTGTATAATAATATTTATAAATAAAAAAAATATATTAAAATGTAAAATATATAAAAAATTAATTAAAAAAAAAATAAATAAACATAAATATATTATAAAAAAATACAATGTTTATGAAATAATTGATATAAATAAAAAACAAGATATTATACTAATAGGTTCTAATTTTAATAAAATAAATTCAAATATATTTAAAAAATTAATAATAATAACATTAAAATTTATTAATAAAAAAAAATATAAAAATATAATATATTTATTTGAAAATTTAAAGATAAAAAATATATATTGAAAAATTTTTAATTCAATAAAAATTATTGAATATAAAACATATAAATTTAATAAATTTAAAAAAAATAAAAATATAAAAAAAAAATATATATTTTTTAATATAAAAAAAAAAAATAAAAAAAAATCATTAAAATATATAAATAAATCATACATAATATCAAAATCAATAAAAATAAATAGAGATATATGTAATATGCCTTCTAATATTTGTAATTCTAATTATATTTTTAATAAAGTTAAAAAATATATATATGGAAAAAATATAAATATATCATATTTAAATGAAAAAAAAATGAAAAAAATAGGTATGAATTCATACTTGTCTGTAAATAAAGGATCTATAAATAAATTAAAATTAATAAAAATAAAATATAAAAATAATAAAAAAAAAAAACCAATAATAATAATAGGAAAAGGAATAACTTTCGATTCTGGAGGAATATCAATAAAAACATCAAGACAAATGAAAGATATGAAATTTGATATGTCAGGAGCAGCAATAGTTTTAAGTATTATGTATATAATAAACAAATTAAAATTAAAATTAAATATTATTGGTATATTATGTTGTGCTGAAAATATGATACATAATAACTCTAACAAACCTGGAGATATCATTAAATCATTATCAGGAAAAACAATAGAAATAATAAATACAGATGCTGAAGGAAGATTAATATTATGTGATACATTATCATATATTAATAAATATAATCCTAAATTAGTTATAAGTATAGCTACTTTGACTGGTTCATGTATATATGCATTAGGAAAAAAAATAACTGCTTTAATAACAAATAATAAAAAGATATCAAAAAAACTAATTAAAATAAGCAAAAAATGTAAAGATTATATATGAGAATTACCATTATTTAAAAAATATAATAAATATTTAAAATCAAATATAGCAGATATAAAAAATTGTAATGATGAATATTATGCAGATACAATAATTTCTGCATGTTTTTTAAATAAATTTATAAAAAAATATAAATGAGCACATTTAGATATAGCTGGTACAGCATCAAATAATAAAGGTTCAACTGGAAGAACTATATACTTAATAATAAAATTTTTAGAAAAATATTTTAATTAAAAATGAAAAAATTTTTAAATATAATTAATAAAGAAAAAAAAATATATAAATTTTGATTAAAAAATAAATTATTTAATCCTAATAAAAATAAAAATAATAAAAATTTTTCAATTATTATGCCTCCACCAAACATAACAGGAAAATTACATATAGGACATGCTTATCAACAAACGATAATGGATACCATAATAAGATATAAAAAAATGTTAGGATATAATATATTATGAATAACAGGTACAGATCATGCAGGTATATCAACTCAAATAATAGTAGAAAATTACTTAAAAAAAAAAAATATTAAATATAAAAAAAAAATATTAATTAAAGAATTATGAAAATGAAAAAAAAAATATGAAAATAAAATAAATAAACAAATAAAACAAATAGGATGTAGTATATATTGAAAAATAAAAAGATTTACATTAGATAAAAATTTTTCATATTCAGTAAATAAATCATTTATTAAATTGTATAAAAAAAAATTAATATATCAAAAATATAAAATAGTAAATTGAGACAAAAAAATAAAAACAACAATATCTGATTTAGAAATATATAAAAAAAAAAAAAAAATAAAACAATATTTTATAAAATATAGAATTATAAATACAAATTTAAAAATAATAATACCAATTATTAATATAAAAGATATATTATCAGATATAGCAATAATTATAAATAATAATAATAAACTTATTAATAAAATAAAAAAAAATAAATATATAATTAATCCAATAAATAATAATAAAATTAAAATAATAATAAATAAAAATATTAATAATAAAAATAATATAAATGTTTTAAATATAAATACAATAAATAAAAAAAATAAAAAATTTATAAAAAAATTTAAACTAAATATAATAAATATATTTAATAATAAAGGAAAAATTTCAAAAAATATAAAAATATATAATTATAAATTAAAAAAAATAAAAAAAATAAAAAATGAATATAAATATTTAAAAAAAAAAAAAATAATAAAAATATTAATAAAAAAAAATAATTTATATAAAATAAAAAAAATAAAAAAAAATATAAAATATAGTAACAAAACAAATACAAAAATTATAAAATTAATTAAAAAACAATGATATATAAAAACAAAATTATTATCTAAAAAAGCTATAAAATATGTAAAAAAAAAAAAAATAAAATTCATACCATCAAAATATAAAAATTTATATTATTCATGAATGAAAAATATAAAAGATTGATGTATATCAAGACAAATTAATTGAGGTCATAAAATACCAATTTGATATAATAAAAACAATAAAATATATATAGGATATAATAAAAAATATATTATTAAAAAATATAATTTAAATAAAAAAATAAAACTTAAACAAGATAAAAATATATTAGATACATGATTTTCATCATCATTATGATCTTTTGCAAGTTTAGGATGACCCAAAAATAATAAAATATTAAAAAATTTTCATCCTATAAATTTAATAGTAAGTGGTTTTGATATAATATTTTTTTGAATATCAAAAATGATAATGATAACATTATTTATTTTGAAAAAAAAAAAAAAATCAATAATTCCTTTTAAAAAAGTATTTATTACCGGATTAATAACAGATGAAAAAGGAAAAAAAATGTCTAAATCAATTGGAAATGTTATTGATCCTATAGATATTATAAAAGGTATATCTATAAAAAAATTAATTATAAAAAGAACAAAAAATTTAGTAAAAGATAACAAAAAACAAAAAATAATAAATATAACAAAAAGATTTTTTCCTAATGGAATAAAAAAATATGGAACTGATATTTTAAGATTAAACTTAATATCAATATCAAATAATAAATTAAAAATAAAATTTAATATAAATAAATTAAATGAAAGTTACAATTACTGTAATAAATTATGAAATATTTCAAAATTTATATTTTTTAATATAAAAAATAATTTTAATTTAATAAATATAAATAATAAAAAAAAATATTATTTAATAGATTTTTGAATATTAAATAAATTTAATATTTTTATAAAAAAATATAAAAAATATATAAATAATTTTGAATTTAATAAAATATCTATAATATTAAAAAATTTTTTAAAAAAAAAATTTTGTAATTGATATATAGAATTATTTAAATTATCATTAAAAAATAAAGAGTATAATATAAAAACTATTAAAACAATAATATTTATATATAAAAATATATTAAAATATTCACATCCTATAATACCTTTTACAACAGAATATTTATGAAAAAAATTTAATAATTTAAGTAAATTAAAAAATAAATCTATACTTTTAGATAAATTCCCTAAAATAAAAAATAAATATAATAATAAAAAAAAATTAAAAAATTTTAATATAATTAAAAAAATAATAATTTTTATAAGAAAATTAAATTATAAAAAAATTATAATATATTTTTCCAAAAAATATAAAAATATAATTAACAAAAATAAATATTTATTAAATAGTAATAATATAAAAAATATTTTTTTTAAAAAAAATAAAAAATTATTAAATAAAAAAAAAATATATAAAAAAAAATATAAAATATTAAAAATAAATAAAAAAATAAATATAATTTTTAAAATAATAAGCGAATAGCGGGATTCGAACCCGCATCTTTAGCTTGGAAGGCTAATATAATAAACCTTTATACAATACTCGCAAAATAATATTTTATTGGTGGGAGAAGGATTTGAACCTTCGAAGTCAATGACAACAGATTTACAGTCTGCCCCTTTTAACCACTCAGGAATCCCACCTAAAAAAAAAATGCCGGCTACCGGAATCGAACTGGTGACCTACTGATTACAAGTCAGTTGCTCTACCTACTAAGCTAAGCCGGCTTAATGGAGTTAAGCGGAATTGAACCGCTAACCTTCTGCTTGCAAAACAGATGCTCTACCAATTAAGCTATAACCCCATTACATTTAAATTATTTTACACTAAAATATATATAAATACTATTAAAATTATATTATTTATTTTTTTAAATTTTTATTATATTTTATTAATTTTAAATAATCTATATAAATATTAATTTTATTAATATAATATAAATATTTAATTAAATTATTATTTTTATCACAATTTAATATTTTTTTTTCAATTTTTCTTTTCTTATTAATTATATTAATTTTATTTAAATCTTTACATTTTATTAAATTATCAGTAATTAATATAAGTTTATTATTATTAAATTTTAAAATACTATTAAATATATAAAAAAAATTATTATTAATATTATTATTTTTTAATAATATAATACTATTATTTATATAAATTAATATAGGTGCATGATTAAAATATATTTCTAAACCAACATTAAAAATTTTAATATAATAAATATTTAATTTTAATAATATATTAAGTTTATTTAATATATAAACTTTAAATTTTTTCATAAAATCTCTATTTTTTAAAAATATCTTCAATTTCACCTATCATATAAAATAAATTTTCATTATAATCATCATATTTACCATTTAAAATATCTCTAAATCCTTTAATATTTTTTTTTATATTAACATATTTACCTTTTATATTTGTAAAAATTTCACTAACAAAAAATGGCTGAGATAAAAATTTTTGTACTTTTCTAGCTCTAGAAACTAATAATTTATCTTCTTCAGACAATTCATCAATTCCTAATATAGATATAACATCTTTTAATTCTTTATATTTTTGCAATATTTTTTTAACAGATTGAGCAATATTATAATGTTCCATACCTACTATATCTGGAGTTAATTGATCACTACTAGATAATAATGGATCAATAGCTGGATAAATACCTGAAGCAGCAATTTGTCTATCTAAAACTATAATAGCATCTAAATGAGTAAAAGTAGTAATTGCTGATGGATCACTAAAATCATCTGAAGGAACATATACAGCTTGAACAGAAGTTATAGAACCTTTATTAGTAGAAGCTATTCTTTCTTGTAATATACCCATTTCTTGTGCTAAAGTAGGTTGATAACCTACAGAAGATGGTATTCTACTTAATAAAGAAGATATTTCTGTTCCAGCTAATATATAACGATATATATTATCTATAAATAATAATACATCATGACCATCATCTCTAAATTTTTCTGCAATAGTTAAACCAGTTAAAGCAACTCTAAATCTATTTCCTGGTGATTCATTCATTTGACCATATACTAAAGAAACTTTATCTATAACTTTAGAAGAGCACATTTCATGATAAAAATCAAATCCCTCTCTTATTCTTTCTCCTACTCCTGTAAATACAGAATAACCTGAATGTTTAATAGAAACATTTCTAATTAATTCCATCATATTAACAGTTTTACCTACACCAGCACCTCCAAAAAGACCAATTTTACCACCTTTTAAAAATGGACAAATTAAATCAATAACTTTAATACCAGTTTCTAATATTTTTCTAGAAGAAGATAAATTTATATAATCCGGAGGATTATTATAAATGGATCTATATTCTTTAGAATCTATTTTTTTTTTACCATCTAAAGGTTCACCTAATACATTAATAATTCTACCTAATAATTCTTTACCTACAGGTATAGATATACTATTTTTTGTATCTATTACTTTCATACCTCTATATAATTTATTAGTAGAACACATAGATATAGTTCTTACTATTCCATTTCCAATATATTGGTGAACTTCAAGTACTATTTTTTTATTATTTAAAAAAACATTTAATTCATTAAATAAATTAGGAATATATTTATTATCAAACTCAACATCTACTATAGCACCTAATATTCTAACTATTTTACCTTCACTTTTTTGCATATTTTAATTAACCATAAAAAATAAAATTTTATAAAATATCTAAATTAGATACTAATTCTATTATTTCTTTAGTAATATTAAATTGACGTATTTTATTATATATAATATTTAAATTATTAAATAAATTTTCTGAATTTTTAGAAGCATTTTTCATAATAATTATTCTAAAAAAATTTTCTGAAATCAAATTATTTAATATAGAATTAAATATTATAGATTCAATATATTTATATATTATATTTTTAATATTTATATAATTAATATTTTCATATATATAATTAATATTATTATATTTTTTTATTAATCTAATAGGTAATAACTTATTTATTAAAATAATATTTTTAAATTTTTTTAATATATTAAAAACTATATAAATTTTAGATTTATTTAATTTATAAAAATTTATAATTTTTTTTACTATATAAATAATTTTAGTATTATTATTCAATAATATTTCATTAGATATATTATAATTAATAATTTTAATATTTAAGTTTAAATTAATAAAATACTTAGTTAAATAATTAGATTTATTACCTAATAAAAATATATAAATTTTTTTTTTAATATAATTTTTATTAAATATATCATATTTAATCTTATTAAATAAATTAATATTTAAATTTCCACATAATCCTTGATCAGTAAATATTACTAAATATAAAATTTTATCAAATTTTAATATATTATTAAAATAATAATTATTATAATTAATATTATTAATATTATTTATAATTTTTAAAAAAAAATTATTATATAAATTATTATTATTTAATTTAATTTCTAAATTTTTTAATTTAGATATAGATATAGTTTCAATTGATTTAGTTATTTTAAAAGCATATTTTATAATATTAATTTTATTTTTTAAATTTTTTTTATTTATCAAAATAACTCCTTATATAAAAATTTTTAACTTAAAATAACCTATAATTTTTTTTAAAGATTTAATAATATTATTATTTATTTTTCCAAAATTATTTATATCGTTTTTTAATTTAATATATTTATTAGAAACATATTTATATAATTTATCTTCATATAATAAAATATTATCTATACTTATATCATCTAAATATCCATATTTTAATGAAAATAATATTAAAATTTGTTTTAATAAAGAACACGGACTATATTGTTTTTGTTTTAATATTTCAACTATTTTTTTTCCATAATTTAATTGATTAATAGTATTATTATCTAAATTAGAAGAAAATTGTGAAAAATTTAATAATTCATAATATTGAGATAAAGATGTTCTTAAAGAACTAGATAAATATTTCATAATTTCTGTCTGAGCAGATGATCCTACTCTTGAAACAGATATACCAGGATTTATTGCAGGTTTAATTCCAGAATTAAATAAATTAGATTCTAAAAATATTTGACCATCAGTTATAGAAATTATATTAGTAGCTATAAAAGAAGAAATATCACCTTCATATGTTTCAACAATAGGTAGTGAAGTTAAAGAACCAGTTATACTATTAATATTATAATTTTTATTATATTTTTTAATAAAATTATAATTTACATAAGCTGATCTTTCTAATAATCTAGAATGTAAATAAAATATATCACCAGGATAAGCTTCTCTACCTGGAGATCTACGTAATAATAAAGATATTTGTCTATATGCTATAGCATGTTTAGATAAATCATCATATATTATTAAAGCATCTTCACCATTATCTCTAAAATATTCAGCTATAGAACAACCAGAATAAGGTGCTATATATTGCATAATAGCTTCATCAGAAGATGTAGATACTACAAATATTGTATAATCTAAAGCTTTAAAATAATTTAATTTTTCTACTAAATTAAATATACTAGATAATTTTTGACCTATAGATACATAAATACATTTAATATTAAATTTTTTTTGATTAATTATTATATCTAAAATTAAACTAGTCTTACCAGTTTTTCTATCACCTATTATTAATTCTCTTTGTCCTAATCCTATAGGTATCATACTATCAATAGCTTTACATCCTGTACATAAAGATCTATTAATATATCTTCTATCTATTATAGAAGGTGATTTTCTTTCTATAGAATAAAATTTATCACTAATTATTTCTTTTTTACCATCTATAAATTTACCTAAAGGATTTATTATCCTTCCCAATAATTTTTTACCTACAGGAACTTTTAAAGTATTACCTGTACTTCTAACCTTTAAACCAGGCTTTAATTTATTACTGAAACCTAAATAAATTGCTATAACAAAATCTATATTAAGTTCTAATGTTAAACCATAACCAATATTATCAAATTCTAATAATTCATTTAAAAAAACATTAGATAAACCTGTTATATAAATTATACCATCTATTATTGATACTATTTTACCTTCATAATAATAATTTATATCATTTAATTTATCTAATCTAGATTTAATAATTTCACTTATTTCATTGTATTTAAAAGACATTTTTAAACTCTTTATAACTTATAAAATTTATTTTTTTAAAAATATTAAATAAACTATAATCAATAACAAAATCATTAATATAAATTTTAAAACCAGCTAAAATATTATTAGATTTAATAAAAATAAAATTTAAATTATTTTTAAACTTAAATTTAATAAATTTTTTAATTAAATTTAAATTTTTATTATTAATATAATTTCTAGAATATATATATACATTTATAATATTATTTTTTAAATTATAAATTTTAATAAAACTTTTATATATCAATTTAATATAAAAAAATAAACTATCTTTTAAAATTATATTTAAAAAATTAATCATTATGTTATCTATAAGTTTCTTTTTTTTTAAAACATAAATAATTTCTTTAAAAAATGAAAATTTATTTACTAAATAATTATTAATATTATTATCTTTTGATAAAAAAATTAAAATTTTTAAAAATCTTTTTCATTTTTTAAAATATAATATATTTTTATTTTTAATAATATTTATTATTACTAAAGAATAAGAATAATAATATATATTTTTAATATTTAACATAATTTATTTTTATTCAATATTTTATTAATAAATTTATTATCTAACTTTTTATTAAAAATATTATATGTAGCTTTTTTTAGTATTATATATACAATATTAGATATATTTTTATTAAAATTACTATACATATTTTTCTTTTTTAAAATTATTTTTAATTTAGCATTATTAATTATCCTTATATATTCATATTTAGCTTTTTTTTTATATTTTTTAAATAAATATATTTTATAATTTTTAATATCATTATTAATTTTTATAAATATTTTTTTATTTAAAATTTTTTTATATTTTATTTTTTTTTTTAATTTTTTTATTTTCAACTTAAAATATTTAATTTTTTTTAATTCAATATATAATTTTCTTTTTCTTTTTTCTAATACTTTATCAATATAAGGTCATATATATTTAATACAAAAATATATATAAAAAATAAAAGATAATATTTGTATAAAAAAAGTAATATTAATTTTCATAAAAATTATGTAATTACTGAAAAAATAATATATAAACCTAAACCAATAATAATCATAGGTATAGCATCTATTAAACCTATAACTATAAAAAATTGATTTCTTAAATTAGTAGTTAAACTAGGTTGTCTAGAAACACTATCCAAAAATTTACCACCTAATATTCCAATACCTATAGAAGCACCAATAGCTGATAAACCCATCATTAAACATGCAGAAAAATATAATATACTACTTTGCATTTTATCACCAAATTTATTAAAAAAATTTAAACTAATTAAAATATATTATAGTTAATATCATAAATATAAAAGATTGTAAAAAAGATATAAATATATGTAATAAAAATCAAGGAAAAACTAAAATTCATTGTAATCATCATGGTATTAAAAATAATAATAAAATAAATATTATTTCTCCTGAATAAATATTTCCAAAAAGTCTTAAAGATAAAGATAATAATTTAGAAAAAATATTAATAATTTCTAAAAAAAAATTTAAAAAAATAAAAAATTTATTATTAAATGGATAAAAAAAAATATCTTTTAACATATTTAAAAAGCCTTTTTTAATAATTTTATATATAAATATATATAATAATACACAAAATGATATAGATAATGTAATATTTATATCAGAAGAAGGAACAAATTTAAAATAATTTATTTTAAAAAAATTTTTAAATAAATAATAAATTAAATTAATAGGTAATAATCCCATTAAATTCATAGAAAATATTAATGTAAATACTACAAAAGATATAATAAATATATATTTATCTTTTTTACCTATAATTTTTTTTACATTATTTAAAACAAATAATAAAATTAATTCTAAGAAAATTTGTAATTTATTTGGTAATTCATTATATTTAACGTTACTTAAATAATATTTAAAGACAAATAATATTATTATAGATAATAAAAAAGATATTATTATAGAATCTATATTAATATTATAAAATGAATCTATATAATTATTATTTAATAATTTTAAATATATTATATTAAAACATAAATGTTTTAAATGATTATTAATATTATTCATAAATATCATAAAAATAAAATTTTAAAAATTTATAATTTTAAATTATTTTTTTAAAATAATTCAAAATTTATATAAATATTATTTATTTATTTAAAATTAATAGTTTATTTTTTTTTAAATAGAAATATATAATCATTAAAGATATAGGAGTTACGCCAGAAATTCTTAATAATTGACCTAAAAAATTAGGTTTATAATAATTTAATATTTCAATTACTTCTTTTGATAAACCACATATATATTTATAATTTATATTTTTAGGTAAAACTACGTTTTCATAAAACTTATATTTTGATATTTCTAATTTTTGTTTTTTTAAATAACCTTCATATATAAATAAAATTTTAACTTCTTCTAAAAATTTGCTATTTAAAAAATTACTTTTATTAAATAAAAAATATTTTAATTTATTAAAATCTATTAAATTATTACAAATTAAAGATTTAATTTTAATTTTATTTCTTTTATTTAAAATATTATTTTTTATATAATTAGGTAATTTTTTATAATCAAATATTTTATTATTTAAATAATTATAAATATTTTTTATTTCTTTGTTTTTTTTTTTAAAAAAATTAAATTTATTTATATTAATTAATTTTAGATTATTTGATATAGATATTAATCTATAATCGGCATTATCTTCTCTAAGAAATAAACTATATTCAGATCTAGAATTAAATATTCTATATGGTTCTTTTATACCTTTAGTACATAAATCATCTATTAATACACCAATATATGAGTTTAATCTATTAATATTAAAAATATTTAAATTTTTATTTTTTATTTTTAAATAACAATTTATACCAGCTATTAATCCTTGAGCAGCAGCTTCTTCATAACCAGTAGTACCATTAATTTGTCCAGCTATAAATAAATTATTTATTATTTTACTTTCTAAAGTTTTATTTAAAAATATTGGATTTAAATACATATATTTAACAGCATAACCTGGAATTAATATTTTTGTTTTATCCATACCTTTAATAGAATTAACTATTTTTTTTTGTATATTAAAAGGAAAACACATAGATAATCCATTTGGATATATAGTATTTCCATTAATACTTTCTGGTTCTAAAAACAAAATATGTTCTTTTTTATTTTTAAATCTTATTATTTTATCTTCTAAAGAAGGACAATATCTTGGTCCTTTAGAATTTATAATTCCATTAAATAATGGACTTATATTAATATTATTTTTAACAATATAAAAAGTATTTTTATTGGTTTTAGTTAAATAACAATTTTTTTGTAATAATGGCTTAACTTTTCTTAAAGAATTAAAAAAAGAAAATTTAGAAACTAAATCTAAATTACTTTTCTGTTTTTTAAAAATACTAAAATCTATAGTTTTTTTTTTTAATCTAGGAGGCGTACCAGTTTTTAAATAACCATAAGAAAAATATTTTTTCAAAAAAAAAGATAATTCTAATGAATTATAATCATCTAATCTACCACCATTATATATTTTATTTCCTATAAATATTTTAGAATCTAAAAAAGTGCCTGTACATAATATAACATATTTGGAATATATATTACCTGATTTATTACAACAAACTCCATATAAAATATTTTTTTTTATTATTAAACTAATAACTTCATCTTCTAATATAGTCAAATATTTTTTATATTTATTTAAATATTTATTAACATTATATTTATATATATTTTTATCTATTTGTACTCTAGTAGCTCTAACAGAATATCCTTTACTAATATTTAATACTTTAAAATTTATTCCAGATAAATCTACTAATTTTCCCATCAAACCACCTAATACATCTATTTCTTTTACTAAATTACTTTTTCCCAATCCTCCTATAGAAGGATTACAAGATAATTCACCTATCTTTTTTTTATTAAAAGTAATTAATAAAACTTTACATTTCATTTTAGAAAGTATATAAGATGCTTCTATACCTGAATGACCTCCACCAACTATTATAATTTCAAAATCATTATTATTAACAAACATTTCATTTATTTATATATTTTAAATAAATTTTAATATAAATACTTTAAATAATCAACATATTAGTTAATTTTTTTTTAATTTTTAAAATGTTATTTAAATGTTATTAAATTGTTAATAACTTTTTAATAAAATGTATAAATAATATTTAAAAATATATTGACATTTATTTTTTTATATAATAATATATTGTTAAACAAACATTTATATTTATTTATGTAGATAATATTTATTAATGATATTATTAATATATTATTATTTTGAATTAAAATAAAAGAAATAAATAAATTATTATTAATTTTTTATTTAATATAATATAATTATTTATATGATTAAATATAGTTTATAAATAAATAAAATAG
>CP144811.1:0-5496 GCA_036689385.1 Candidatus Stammera capleta
TATGATATTAAATAAAACAAATATTAAACATTTAAAAAAAAAAATAAATATTAGAAATAATATAAATAATATAAGTGCTATAAAAAATAAATCTGTGGGATATATAACTAGTATATTAGCATGTGCATCTATTCCTCATTCCGAAATAAAAGAAAATTTTTTTAAAAGAAGTAATGGAAAAACATCTTTAAAAATTATTTCAGATCCCGAATATGGATTACCTTATGGTCTTGTACCTAGAATGTTAATGATTTGATTATGTACTGAAGTTAAATTTAAAAAATCAAATATTATTTATTTAGGTAAAACTCAAAATGAATTTATAAAAAAATTAGGTGTAACACCTACAGGTGGTGTAAATGGATCTATAAATAGAATTAAAAAACAAGTTATAAGATTATTTCATTCAACTATTTCTTTAACATATGAACAAGGTAATAAACATAAATTTATAAATTTAAATATTGTTGATGATGGAATGTTTTTTTGAAATAAAAGATATAAAAATAAAGTTCACTGAAATAATAAAATTATATTATCAAAAAAATTTTTTGATAAAATTAAATCTACTTCATTACCTATAGATTTAAGAGTTATTAAAATTTTAAGATCTCCTTTAGCTATTGATATTTATATTTGATTAACTTGAAGATCAAGAATAATAAATAAAAGAAAAGGTATTTTAATTTCTTGAATAAAGTTAAAATTACAATTTGGATCAAATTATTGTAATTCTTCTAAAGGTTTATATAACTTTAAAAAAGAATTTTTAAAACAATTAAAAATTGTATATTTTTTTTATTCAAATATTGATATTAAAATTTCAAATTTAGGTTTAAGGATTAATTATAGTAATCCTCATGTTCCATATTTTAAATAGTTATTAACATTTTTAAAGAGGTGTACATTTTTCTATATACATGTATAATATACATGTTAATACATGTATTTAAAAACAATAAATAAATAAAATATAAAAAGATAATAAAAGGCAAAACATATATTATTTAGATGATTTAGTCTTTATTCGTAATTATTCAGTAGTTTAATTGTTTTATACTGGAAATTATGTGCAAATAGGATGGGTTTTATTTGTTAATAACTTTTTTTTATTAACAATTAAAAATTTTTATTGAAAAAATAAATTTTATAATTTATAATTTATTTAAATTAAATAATTTATTAATTAATTTTAAGTAATATAAAAAATTAATTTTTAAGGGTGTTTTATGAGAAAAAGTTTTCGTTTATATATTATAAATTTATTATGTATTATAGGTTTTATTTTTGGAGTAAATAATTCATTTGCTTCAGGTGATACTAGAAATGTAAAGGAACCTGTTATACCTAATAGTTGTAGTATATTAAAAGCTACAGACAAAAATGTTACTACAGTTATTCAAAATGAAATTAATCGTTGTGCAAGTTTAAAAAAAGTTGTTACATTAGAATTATCTAATAGTAAAAATTTTCACTTTTATTCAGGGCCTTTAAGTATTCCTTCAAATGGAGGTTTATTAATAAATAAAGGAGTAGTATTATCAGCAATTCCTGATCCAAGATTATATGATACTGATACATCACATAAAAGATGTGGTACTATAGATAATAGCGGTACTGGTTGTAAACCATTTATAACAGTAAGAAATACAGAAAATAGTGGTATTTATGGAGATGGAATAATAGATGGTCAAGGAAATTCTATAATGAAAGGTTCTAAACAAACTTGGTGAAACTTATCTAGTGATGCTCAAAAATTAAAAAAATCACAAAATGTACCTAGACTTATAGAAATAAGAGGTTCAAAAAATTTTACTTTATACAAAATATCTTTAAAAAATTCTCCTAATTTTCATGTAGCTATGGGTAATGTAAATGGATTTACTGCTTGGGGTATTAAAATAAATACTCCTGCTGATGCTCGTAATACAGATGGTATAGATCCAGGTTCTTCTACTAATATAACTATTGCACACTCTTATATTAGTACAGGTGATGATAATGTAGCTATTAAAGCTGGTAATGGTCCTACATCACATGTTTCTATATTAAATAATTTTTTTGGTAAAGGTCATGGAATGTCAATAGGTAGTGAAACTTCAGGATCTGTTACAGATGTAATAGTAGAAAATTTAACAATGGATGGTACAACAAATGGTTTACATATTAAAAGTAGTAAATCAAATGGTGGTTTAGTTAATAATATTACATATAAAAATGTTTGTATAAAAAATGTACAATATCCTATATTATTAGATATGTTTTATCAAAAAAATTCAGAAGGAAATAAAATTCCTCAATTTAAAAATATACATTTTAATAATATAAAAGTTTTAACTCCTGGAAAATTTGTATTTAATGGATTAAAAAATAATAATATACAAGTTACATTTGAAAATGTAAATGTAAAAAAAGGTTCTACTTTTGTTATGGAAAATGTTACTAAAACAGGTTCAATAAATGAAAATGTTATAGGTAATACATGTCCTAACTATTAGTTTTTTTTTTCTAACCTATAAAAAATATAGGTTAGAAAATTTTAATAATTTTTTATAATATGAGAAATAATAAATTTAGTAATATTAAATTAGAAATAAATAAAATGAATTGTTATATTTCTAATGGATATTTAGATATATATATTAAATATGCATATATTTATAAATTATTAGTTAATAATCAAAACATTGTAAGTAATTTAAATGGTAAAAAAACTTTTTATCTAGATTGAAACGGTGGTAAATTTATATTTTTACCTAATAATTTATTTGTTTTAAAATATAATGATAATATTGTACATATAATGTATAATATGTTTATATATGAAAAATGTGAAATTCAATATCATATAATTGTTAAAAAAAATATATCTGGAATATATAATTATATTGTTATAAATAATGATAATTTATATAAATCTTACACATTTAGTGAAATAAGAACTGTATATAGATTTGATTATTTTATTATGAATATGTTATATAATGGAAAACTAATACAAAAATCATATCTTTATACATATCTTAAAAATAAACCTTTAATTCAAGATGAAACATGACAATTAGATGACGGAACATATTATTCTAAATATGATTTAGCAGGATATATAAGAGAATTAGATTTTTATGGAGTATATGGTAAAGAATATGGTGCATGAATAATGAACTTTAGTCACGAATATTTCTCTGGAGGACCTTTAAAACAAGATTTATTAGTACATCAAGATTCTTTAATGATTAATTATTTAAATAGTACTCATTTCGGTTCTAAAGAATTAATAATACCAAAAAATAAATGAAATAAAATGTATGGACCTTGATTAATATATTTTAATAAAGGTAAAAATATAGACTTAATATCTGATGCAAATATTTTTTATAAAAAAGAAAAAAAAAGGTGACCTTTTAATTGAATAATAGATGAAAATTATCAATTAAAAAATAGAAAAAAATTAACTATTAAAATTAATAATATTAATAATAAAAAATATCAAGTAGTTATAACATCTTCTTTATATGAAAAATTTGAATTACAAACTTTAGGTTATTTATATACTACTAATAATCTAAAAAATGATAAATTTATAATTAATAATATAAGATCAAATAAATATAATTTATTTATTTATCCATTAAATGGTCATAATAGTTCATTTTTATTTAAAAAGTTAATAAATATTAATGATGATATAAATTTAAATTTAGATATAAATGATAATTATTTAAATAATAAAAAATTAATATGAAATATAGGTGAAACTAATCGTAGATCTTCAGAGTTTAAATTTAGTAATAAAAATAGAAATTATATATGACATACTTTAGTACCTAAAAATATTAATTTTTATATAAATAAAAGTATAGAAAACAAAAATTGATATTATTCTCAAACTAATAATGGAAGTTGAAAAATATATTTTTATGATAAATTTTTAAAAAATAAAAAAAATAGAATATTAAATATAGGTATAGCAGGAGTAAGTATAAATATTTTAGACAAAATTAATAATGAAAAATTACCTAAATTAATGATATATTTAAATAATACTTTGATTAAAGTATTAATTTATAATAATGATAAATCTATTTATAGAGGAGCTTTACAAAGCGGTAGTTTTTATAGTGAAAGAATTATTATACCATATAAATTATTTTTAAATAAAATAAATATTTTAAAACTTAAATTAATTAGTGGATCATTTATGTATGATAACTTAAATTTAATTTATTAAATATTTTTAATAATAAATTTATCTATTAATTTTAAAAAAATAAATTGAAATAAAATTTTATTTAAATTTATAAATTTAAAGTATTTCGGTAAAAAAATATAGAATATTATATTTAATAATAAATATAATATTGATTTAAATATATTTTTACTAAAATTAAATATCATTTTTAAACTTGAAAAACATAATATATTTGACAAGAAAATACAATTAGAAATTATAATTAAATTTAATATTTTATTATTATTTATTAATAGATTTAATTTTTTAATAAAAGAAAAAAAAATTAATATAAATGATAAATATATATTTAAATATTTAATATTTTTTTCTCTATAATATAAAATAAAATTTTTATTAATAATAGTATTTGGTATTGAACCAAAAATACTAGAAAAAATTATTGAAATACTATTTGCAAATAAAGATTTATTTATGTATTTAAATAAATTTTTATTATATATATTACAAAAAGTAAAATTATAATATATATGTTCAATTACTAATATAAATGATATAGGCAAAATATTCATAATAGATAACATATTATTATTATATCTATATATATTATTAAAATCAAATACTTTTTTATTATATTTTATATTTAAATTTAAATAATATATTATAATATAATTTATAATTAAACTAAAAATTACATAAGAATTAGTTAATATACTTAATATATATGTTATAAATATAGAAAATAATATAATAAATATATTATATTTAATTAGTTCATAATTATTAAACAAAATATATTTAAATAGTTCTATAGACAAAATAAGAAAAATATTACCTATAACTGAATATGGAAATATATTAAAAATATATTTTATATTTATATTTTTAACCATACTAAATATATAAAATATTATACCACATAATATAAATCCATTAATTAAACTTTTATAATTATAATATTTCATTAAAGGTAAAATAGATATTAAACATAATATATTAGAATTTAAAAATACTGACATTTTATTTTTCATTATAATTAAATATATTAATGTTCCAATACTATTATAAAATATCAATTTATTTAACTCTATATTAGATAATTTTGATATTAAAACATTATCACCTAATATTATTAGTATATTTTTAATTACTGATATATATACGTGCATTTTATTTATATTTATATTCTTTCTTATTCCTTGTTGGTATTATTTTACTAACATTTTAATTTTAATTCAATATCTATTATTTATTTAATATATAATTATTTTAAATTTTTTATTTATGTAAATAAAATAAATCAA
>CP144812.1:0-2606 GCA_036689385.1 Candidatus Stammera capleta
TCTAATATTTGATTTAATTTTATCTAAAAATTTATTTCCTAAAATTATTTTTTTCTCTTTTATTAGTAAATTTCTTAATAAAGGTTTACTTAATAAATCAATACCAATAACTCTCATTTTAAATAAATGCTTATCTTTAAAATTTAATAAATTTTTAGTTAAATTATTTTTAACTACTCATTTTTCATATTTATTTAAAATTAATCTTAATTCATTAATTTTAATACCTCTAGATGTAAAAAACTTTTTAGTTAATCAAATACGTAAAGGTCTATTATGACCAGTATCAGGATTTTTACCTCTTAATATTATTAAGTATTTTAATTTTTCCAATATACGTAAAGCATTTAAAGGAGGATCATAAGACTTTCTTCCATCACTATAAATATGTAACATATTCATAGAATGTGCTATAATTTCAAAAGGTGCTTTTATCTCAAAAAGATAATCACTATATAAATTATAGTTACAATGTATAATAAGTACACAAGACAAAATTGTAAGAGATTCACATAATTCAGATCTTGCATGAATACGCATATTATATTGTCTACGTAGTTTTATAAGATCGTAATTATAATGTCAATTATGTTTGCTTACCATAGCAACTAATTTAGAAGTTATACCTCTAGGTATATTACATATTATCTTAGGGGTATATCTTCTATGAATTTTTTTAATTTTATTTTTAATACTACTATTATTAAATTTTTTCACTTTCAATTTTATTTTTAAAATATTAATTATTTTATAATTATTATTATAACCAAAATTACATTTTTTTTAAAAATATCTTTTAATATAAAATTTTTTTTATATTAAAAAATATAAAAAATAATTATTATATATTAAAATTATTTATAACAAAAATTTATTTAAATTTATAAAAAAATTATGATTAAAAATTTACTAAAAAATAAACATATAAATTATCAAATAATAAATATTTTAATTTCATTAATAGAATGTACACAAAATACTATATTAGTATGATTAGTATATAAATATACATATAGCTCATTTGGAATAAGCTTAATAAACTTTGCTAATTATTTTCCTATGGTTATATCAATTTTTACATTGATTTCAATAGCAGATAATATTAATCCTCTTTATCAAAATTATATTAATAATTTATTATCTTTTTTAATTTCCTTTTTAATATTTTTATTATTTTTATTTAAACCAAAGCTTAATATATTTTTATTATTAATATTTATTTTACAAATAAGTTTTTCATTTATTAGAACTTTAAATAAAACTAACTTTAATAAAATAACTAAAATATTATTTAAAAAAAAAGATATAAATAAAATATTAAAAATATCTCTTTCAATAATACAAGTATCTCAAACTATAGGAAATCTTATAGGAAATTTATTTGTTTTAAATAATATTCCATTGTTTGGTTTTATTTTTACATGTTTAATATATATTATTAATTCTTTTATTTCATATATATTATGGAAAAAATATAAAAATATTTTTATTTTAGAAAAAACAAATAAAAAATTTAAATTAAATTTATTTAAATCATTATTTAATAATAAAAAATTATTAAGTATTTTACTTTTTTCTATTCCTTCTAGTGGTTTATTTCAGTATTTAATGGCAATATTACCTTTTTTAACAAATATAATTAAATTAAAATCACATTATTCTTATTCTATATTAAATTTTTTTTGTACATTTTTTTCTTCTATAGTTGGTTTTGTTTTATATAAAAATTTTATTTTTAATTTAATTAAAAATTATACATTTTTAATATGTTCTATTTTATTGTATATATTAGTAATAAGTAAAAATTTCTTTTTTATATTAATAATTAATTCAATTTGTTTGGGTATTTTATCTGGTCATATTATTTGTATGCAAATAGAAATTAATAAATATTCTTCATATATAAATTTAGGAAAATATACTATTTTACGTAATTCTATATCTAGTTTTTCAAAGATTTTATTTTCTTTACTTTCTATTTATTTTGTTAATAATTTTTCTTTATCTTTTGTTTACTTTTTTGGTTCTATAGTATTATTTATATTTCAATTTTTATATTATTTATTTAATTATTTTTTATAATTTTTAATATTTTTTTTACTAAAAACAAATATTACTTATTTTAAAATACTTTAGTTCAGAAATAAAATTCGAAATTAATTAATTTTTAATTTTTTTTTTTAAAAATTAATTAATTTCTTAAATTTTTAAAAAAAAGAAATATTAAATATTGGAAAAAATAAATATAAAAGAAAAAAAAAATTAAATTAAATATAAAATCATAGTATATATTATAACATTTAAAAAAAAAAAAAACAATCCTCCTATAAATTTAAAAAAAAAATTAAAAATTTTTATTAATAAATTTTTTTACCTCGTTTTAAAAGAATTTTATAATACATTTCTGAATTACTATTAAATAGATCTGGTCTTTCTTTTTTAATCTTTTTTTCTAATAAAATTATTTTATAAGGCATTTGAGTTAAACTTCAATTAATAAATTTACAATATCAAATATTTGATTCATTTTTTATAAAATTATTATCTAAATTTTTATTAGAATTTATTAAATTAATTATTTTATTATTTTTTTTTAAATTAGATAA